>CAZNNK010000029.1:0-17029 GCA_964574085.1 uncultured Coleofasciculus sp. | reverse complement strand
CATGGTGCCCGTCCCCATGAAGCCGTGGATGCGATTTGGATTGCGGCTCAGGTGATTACCACTCTACAGCAAGCCATTAGCCGCACTCAGAATCCTTTACGTCCGATGGTCTTGACAATTGGACAGATTAATGGTGGACGCGCCCCGAATGTGATCGCCGATCAAGTCCACTTAGCCGGAACCGTGCGATCGCTCCACCCCGAAACTCACGCGAATCTGCCAAAATGGATTGAGTCAATTGTGGCAAATGTCTGCCAGATGTATGGCGCTCGCTATGAGGTGAGTTATCGCCGGGGTGTACCTTCGGTGCAAAATGACTTAGTTCTGACGCAAATCTTAGAAGGATGTGCCAAGGAAGCTTGGGGAAGTGATCGCGTGCAAATTTTACCCGAACCCTCTATGGGAGCAGAAGATTTTTCCATGTATCTAGAACATGCTCCGGGTACGATGTTCCGCCTTGGCGTCGGGTTTAAGGATAAACCCAATTATCCCTTACATCATCCCCAATTTGAAGTGAATGAATCGGCGATTATTACCGGTGTGGTAACGCTGGCTTATTCAGTCTATCGATATTGGCAACAGTCTGTTTTGTAGACAAGGGAGGGGTGAGTGTTGAGTTGGGGAAATTGTAGGGGCGGGTTTAGGGTCTTTATTTTTGCTATTGATAGTAACGTTTGTGCAAAACCCGCCCTGACTTTTAAGGTGTATCCTATTCTGAGTATCTAAAATCTCAATGAGGTTATGAGTTTAACGTGTCAACAGCTTCTGCACAAGCACAATCATGTATGGCATAAAGCCACCATACATCCATTTCTAGAACAGTGTAAATTAGGCACAATTAAACCCGAACAATTTAACACCTGGCTGGTGCAAGATTATTTATTTGTGCTAGAATTTACCCGCCTAATCGGACGAGTCTTAGCCGCCGCCCCTGTCGCCCATTTTGATACGCTCCTAAGTGGCGCCAGTGCGATCAAAGATGAACTGGCGTGGTTTCATCGAAAAGCGACAGAGCGATCGCTAAATCTGAATACTCAAAAACAACCCGCCTGTAACCAATACTGCCACTTCATGCAAACGCTTGGGGATATGCCTTATCCTGTCCAAGCCACAGCGTTTTGGGCGATTGAATTGGCATATAATCAAGGCTGGCAATTGCCAGGTCAGATGAGTGGGTCTTACAATGAATTTGCACAACGCTGGGGAAATCCAGGATTTACTGAGTATGTCACCTTGTTGGAAAACCAAGCAAATCAGGTATTGCCAGAGGCGTCATCATCCATTCAACAGCAAGCCGAGTCTGCCTTTTTGCAAGTCGCTCAATTAGAAGCAGCGTTTTGGCAAATGGCATTTAATGCTGGAACAGATCGTGCCGAATAATGGAACCTATTCCCCACGTTCAATACACTCTAACATCAGATCACACGCAAGGAAAAAACTATGACTCGCGCCATTATGGAAACGGAAAAAGGGACAATTCATCTAGACTTATTCGAGGAAGATGCTCCGAATACAGTAAAAAATTTTGTTGATCTCAGTGAAAAAGGATTCTATGATGGATTGACATTTCATCGCGTTATTCCTAATTTTATGATTCAAGGCGGCTGTCCTCTGGGAACCGGCAGGGGAGGTCCTGGCTATACGATTAACTGTGAAATTAACCCCAATAAGCATTTAGCTGGGTCGTTATCGATGGCACATGCGGGACGTAATACTGGCGGAAGTCAATTTTTTATTTGCCACTCGCCTCAACCCCATTTAGATGGCGTCCATACCGTTTTTGGCAAAACCGAAGATATGGATGTGGTGAATGCGATTCAAAAAGGTGATAAAATTCTTTCGGTGAAGATTGAAAAGTAATTGCCTGCTCATTTAGTTAGGAGGCAAGATCTTGAATCTGTGACACAGCTAAAACGGTGGAATAGGTTGTAGGTTGGGTTGACGACAGGAAACCCAACAGAATATAGGGCTAAAGCCCTTACTACAAGCCGAATTTAATTCATCAAATAAGGTGTGCCACGCCAGTAGTGGTGTGACACAGCTAAAATGGTGGAATGGATTTTACGGTTAAATGGGGCGCACGTCGGTGCGCCCCTACGGTGAAACGCTTAAATAATTAGAATAGGCATTAGATGAACACCTAATCGATAGCTAATTGTCTGTCTTGCCTTCTAGATGTTTAAATGGTCTGGGATTGGGAAACGTTCGCCCATTAGACACGGCGGCAAAGTGCATTAATCCAACATCTATTCCTAATGATGTACCTGATGGACTGAGCTCAGGTACATCTACTTTCCATTGCCAAGTTAACTGTATATACCAACCGGATGCCCGTTTGACAATTCGTGCTTGCTAAACACTTGCTCGACCTCCGGCAATGTTACTGATATTATACTACACTATTGGTTGAGTGCTATTAAGATTTTTGATTAGCGAATAAATTCGCTCCTGTTGCCTCGCTCGGTTTCATCCCTCGGATAAATCACGAGGGAGCCTGCACCATCGCTTATCTGTAACATGGCTGAAAAAATTGAGATGTCTCACCCTATCAGTGGCTGGAATCATCCGAATCGTCATCAATCTTCACGGGGACTATCCGCACTGACTCCAGATCAACTCAATATCTTAATTATTCAAGCAAAAGTACAATGTCAAGGAGGACAACTACCAACCTACATCCCCTTATTAGCACAGGCAAATCCAAGCTGGGTAGCGGTACAGGTACAGAGGATTCAGGGTAAGAGAGTAGCGGCGGGTGATATTCGTTGTTCTTTTCCCTTGATGAGTGTGATTAAGCCATTTGTCCTGTTATTTTTGCTAGAACAATGGGGGACAGAGGCGGTATTTTCTCAGGTGGGGATGGAACCGTCTGATCAGCCATTCAATTCCTTAGCGCAATTGCAAGCTGATGGGGGAAAGCCACGCAACCCAATGATTAATAGTGGCGCGATCGCACTCGCTGCGCGTTTACCGGGTAAGGATGGGGCGTCTGGCTGTGAAACCTTGCGCCAGTGGCTAAATCAGCGATCGCAGTCTCAGTTAGTTTTAGATGAGGCGATGTTAGAGTCGGTGCGTTCTCTCCCCAATGAACGAAACCAAGCAATCGCAGATGTATTAGCTGCGTCTGGTTATCTGGATTGTCCAGAAATCGCCCTGGATACCTACAATCACGTTTGTTGTCTATCGGGAACGGTGACGGATTTAGCCAATCTGGGGATGCTACTGGTGCACAATACTAGCATAATATCACCTCAACACCGCCATATAGTCAACGACATCCTGATCACCTGTGGATTGTATCAAGCCTCCAGTCGCTTCGCGGCGGACGTTGGATTACCAACCAAGTCAGGGGTAAGTGGGGCGATGGTTTCCATCGTACCGTCTCAGGGTGCGATCGCCTGTTATTCTCCGGCGTTAGATGAGACGGGTAACTCTATAGCGGGGTTGTTTATTGTGCAGCAACTGGCGCAGGATTTAGAGTTGAGTGTTTTGGGGTGAACGAGACTATGAATAAATCTCTTATGGCGGTAAAATAAACACATCTTATTTTTTGTCAGTTTCTAATACTAATCGAATTGTGTTACTAATTTAAAATTTTCTCACAGTTTTATCAGCAAAAAATAATGAATTGGTGAAAAATTTTATCATCTTTACAACTATTTTAAAATAGTGAAGTGGCTATTTAAAATTTTTTACTGATGGTCAAATACTCGATTTTCCGAAAATTTTTCAGTATGGAATTTTGCCACAATCTATTTAGGATTGCTATAATTATCCAAGGAAGCTTCAGGAGTAAATGGACTTGCCATTAAAATGGCTAGGCTGAACGCAATGCTTAAGTTTCATCCCTCGATTAAAATGCGAAAGCTTTCACCTTCGCTATTCTGTAAAGGTAACTCCAGGAAGCAAGTACGACCGTATCTGCCCTAACCCAGACAAAATCCATAACAATGGGCAAGGGTTTTGATGTAAAATCAAGAGTCCGCAGTCAAACGAAAATGCTTGTAGCAAGGGAGATACTTCTATGACCCGGATGTATTACGATGCAGATGCTAACTTAGACCTACTCACTGATAAAACAATTGCAATTATCGGCTATGGGTCTCAAGGTCACGCCCACGCCCTGAATCTCAAAGAGAGTGGCATTAAGGTGATTGTGGGTCTGTATCCGGGCAGTAAGTCGGTGGCGAAAGCGGAGTCAGCCGGATTAACGGTTCATTCGGTTGCTGATGCGGCGAAAGCGGCGGATGTGATTATGATTTTGCTACCGGATGAGGTGCAGAAAACAGTATACACTGCAGAAATTGCCCCGCATCTGAAACAGGGGAATGTGCTTGCCTTCGCCCATGGGTTTAATATTCACTTTGGTCAAGTCGTTCCTCCACCGGATGTGGATGTAATTATGGTAGCGCCCAAAGGACCGGGGCATTTAGTGCGACGGACTTACGAACAGGGAGAAGGTGTCCCTTGCCTATTTGCCGTGTATCAGGATGCCACCGGTCAAGCTCGCGATCGCGCTATGGCGTATGCTAAAGGAATTGGTGGAACTCGTGCGGGTATTTTAGAAACCACATTCCGGGAAGAAACGGAAACGGATTTATTTGGTGAACAAGCTGTCTTATGTGGGGGGTTGAGTGCCTTAATTAAAGCGGGATTTGAAACCTTAGTCGCGGCGGGTTATCAGCCAGAGTTGGCGTATTTTGAGTGTCTCCACGAAGTCAAATTAATTGTGGATTTGATTGTGGAAGGCGGACTCGCTAATATGCGTGACAGTATCTCTAATACCGCTGAATATGGCGATTATACCCGTGGACCTCGCATCGTTAATGACCAAACCCGCGCCGAGATGCAGAAAATTCTGCAAGAAATTCAATCGGGTCAATTTGCTCGTGAGTTTGTGTTAGAAAATCAGTCTGGAAAACCTGGATTTACAGCCATGCGACGTCAGGAAGCTGAACATCCGGTGGAGGAAGTGGGTAAAGATTTACGGGCAATGTTTAGCTGGTTGAAGAAGTAGTTATTGGTCATTGGTCATTACCCAGTCTAAATAAAATTACGCTGGGTAATTGGCTTAGTGCTGAAACATTTCGCCCTGTCAGAGAACAATTACTGAGAGAGTTACACAAAAACGAAGAAATTCGCTTTATTATCCGCACCAGTGAACATGATTTGCGGAAATTACCCTGGGATACGTGGGACTTTTTTGACCAATTTCCCCAGGCGGCTGTGGCAATTAGTCCGACAGAAGACGAATGGTTAAGCATTAGCCAGTTGCAAAATACCTTAAAAGATGCCATTCGCAAGGGCTTACAACTAGCGATTTTTAATTCCTGTGATGGCTTAGGATTAGCCAATGAGTTGCACTAAAGAACCGGGATTTGTTCCCGTTGCTCAGGCTTGTCCAATGCCATAGGTGAGCTGGCGGGATGCGATCATACTCCTTAACCCGGTTTGATCAACTTTTGGACTTTGGACAAACAAGCTCATTTTTCGTATATTTGGACTTGAGATGAAACAGCCCTGTAAATTCTTCCCTGCGATCGCGTCATTCTGGGAGTGATTTAGTGAAGGCTTACTTAGCGCTCTCGCCTCAATGAATATTAAGCGATTGATTGCTTGCATCGACTAGTGCTTGGGCTTGCATCGGGTGGGCGATCGCTCTTTGTGGAACATAAACATAGCTATTCCGGTTCCTCAGGCGTGCAAGATTAAATGGAGTTGATAAGCTGTTCGGCATTTAAACCTTAATGTCAATAAGGGTGAAAGCCTTGTAGTGCGAGCATCTTGCTCGCTACTAATACCCTATACCTTAAGGGGCGAGTTCTGCAAGATGAGGGCATTGACTACCCCAACCACGACATTCGTATTGCCTGAGATTAAGGCAAGGGTAGCTTCTGGGTGATGGATAAGGAAAGTTCGTCAACATCGTAGGCGAACCCGTTTTCTTTTGTCCAAAGTCCAGTAGTGTAAGAAGGCAGAAATAACGCCAGCAGCTAATATCTCCCCCAGCTTCCCCAGCTTCCTCGTATCTACGAAGCTGCTCAAGTATTTTCATGTCCGCTGCACTAGCTGGTTACCACCTCTGTTCTAATTGCTCAACTTCTTTTTCCGTGCGTTCATTCGGGTTGGTGGGATTCCAGTCAGGAAATAACCCGACTAAGAATTGATTGATGCTGGTGCGGGTGTTGCGGCTAGCATCATCTAGCGGTGCAGGTAGGACGCGATCGCCTAGCGTGATAAACAGCAATGCTAATATCAACAGGGGTCCTAGAAGATTTTTGAAACGCATAGCTCTACTCCCAGTCGCATTAATGAATTGTGCATACTGCTAGTTTTCCCCTAGGTCAAGACAAAACCAGCATTTTTTAATCATTCTTTACATTCTAGTCAAAACCAGGTTCCCCTGCTTCCCCAGCTTCCCCAGCTTCCCCAGCTTCCCCAGCTTCCCCAGCTTCCCCAGCTTCCCCTGCTTCCCCATCTCCCCCAATCTAGACGCCAGGTCAGATAGTGCGCTATGATTATAGGCTGTGATTTTTTTGAAAAACCATGAATGCTCAAGAGGTTATTCGCTCCATAGAAACGGAACAGCTTAAATCCGACCTACCGACCATCCATGTGGGTGACACCGTTAGAGTCGGCGTCCGGATTCGCGAAGGAAACAAGGAACGGGTTCAGCCCTACGAAGGTACCGTAATTGCCATGCGTAACGGCGGTATTAACCAAACAATTACCGTGCGGCGTATCTTCCAAGGGGTTGGCGTCGAACGGGTTTTTCTACTCCATTCGCCGCGAATTGCCAGTATTAAAATCGTGCGTCGAGGTAAGGTGCGTCGGGCGAAGCTCTTTTACTTGCGAGAGCGTGTGGGTAAAGCGACTCGGGTTAAGCAGCGCTTTGACCGGGGGAAGTAAAATCTTTTTTCGAGATTGGCTTGGTATTCATGCCCTAATTGCGTTACACTAGGTAAAGCATAAGGGGATATATTCACCTCTACCAGCCAACCCAAGCGCTCTTAGTTCAGTTGGTAGAACGCAGGTCTCCAAAACCTGATGTCGGGGGTTCAAGTCCTCCAGGGCGCGTTTGAAGTTTATAGAATATGAAAAGGCTGGGGGAGCATCAGCGGTTCTACCCAGGTCTTGTCAACTTCACGGATGAGTGAAGTCGGTTAACATGAGTTATGAAGGCTGGGTTGAACAATTTTGATAATCCGTAGAAGGGGGTATAGTGGCAAAGAAAACGAAAACGGAAACAGAGTCTCAGCAAAAAGCCTCTGGGTTTAATGTTGTAACGTTTCTTCAACAAACAAAAGAAGAACTCGGTAAAGTCGTATGGCCCTCTCGGCAGCAACTGATTAGTGAATCCGCTGCCGTGTTATTGATGGTCGTGCTATCAGCCACCCTAATTTATTTAGTGGATGGCTTATTCTTGTGGGCATCACAACAGGTATTTGGATGAGTTTTGCAGCAAACGAATCATACGATCGCGATTCACAGTTACAAGAAGTCCCATCTGCCCGTTGGTATGCGGTTCAGGTGGCATCCGGCTGTGAGAAGCGGGTAAAAACAAATCTGGAACAGCGCGTGCAAACCCTGGATGTAGCTGACCGAATCTTGAGAGTTCAGATTCCCCAAACCCCGACGGTAAAAATCCGTAAGGATGGGTCTCGCCAGCACTCTGAAGAAAAGGTCTTCCCTGGCTACGTCTTGGTGGAAATGGTCATGGATGATGAAAGCTGGCAGGTTGTCAAAAACACACCCAATGTGATTAATTTTGTAGGGGCAGAACAGAAACGTCGCTATGGACGAGGGCGAGGTCACGTTAAACCCGTACCCTTGAGTCCCGGAGAAGTCGAGCGGATCTTTAAGCACACCGAAGAACAAGAGCCTGTGATTAAAGTGGACATGGCTGTTGGTGACAAAATCATCGTGCTATCCGGTCCGTTTAAAGACTTTGAAGGCGAAGTGATTGAAGTTAGCCCCGAACGCAGTAAGCTCAAGGCGTTGCTCTCCATTTTTGGGCGAGATACGCCAGTGGAACTAGAATTCAATCAGGTGGAAAAAACAGGCTAAGCATGGCAAAAAAAATTGTTGCAGTTATTAAGTTGGCACTCCCAGCCGGGAAAGCCAACCCTGCTCCCCCCGTTGGACCGGCACTCGGTCAACATGGGGTGAATATCATGGCGTTTTGTAAAGAATACAACGCCAAGACCGCCGACCAAGCGGGTATGGTTATCCCCGTGGAAATCTCGGTGTTTGAGGATCGCAGTTTTACCTTCATCCTCAAAACCCCACCCGCATCCGTGCTGATTAAAAAGGCAATCGGAATTGAAAAAGGCGCCAGTGAACCCAACCGTCAAAAGGTTGGCACAATTACCCGGGCGCAACTCCAAGAAATCGCCCAGACGAAAATGCCTGACCTCAATGCCAATGATATTGAAGCAGCCATGAAAATCGTCGAAGGGACGGCTCGGAATATGGGCGTCGCGATCGCGGAATAGTCCCTAGTGAAAGAAGGCAGGAGGCAGGAGGCAGGAAGCAGAAGGGGAGAAGGCTTATACAATAAGACGCGAGCACCTTTTTTAACTGGAGAGTTACTTCCGCCGCACTGGTCTAGGTTGAGAGTAGAATGCGATCAACCCGAAATTGCCAACCGTTGTTAACCCAATTTGGGGGAGAAGCAAGAGGCTTCGTTCGTTACCCCAGGAGAGATAAATGCCCAGAAAACTATCACGTCGATTACAGGAATTATACGGCAAGGTCGAAGAGCGACCTTACGAACCCACAGAAGCCCTTAACCTGTTAAAAGAAACCGCGACGGCAAAATTCCCCGAATCCGCCGAAGCCCATATCCGCTTGGGAATTGATCCCAAATACACCGATCAGCAACTACGGACAACGGTGTCCTTACCGAAGGGAACGGGTCAGGTAGTACGAGTCGCGGTGATTGCCAAAGGTGAAAAAGTCACCGAAGCCACGAATGCGGGGGCAGATATTGCTGGGTCTGAAGAATTAATCGGCGAAATCCAAAATGGGATGATGGATTTTGACCGCCTAATTGCCACACCCGACATGATGCCCCAAGTGGCGAAATTAGGACGCCTCCTCGGACCCAGGGGCTTGATGCCCTCCCCGAAAGGCGGTACGGTTACCTTTGACCTAACCCAGGCGATCGAAGAATTCAAAGCCGGTAAATTGGAATTCCGTGCCGATCGCACAGGCATCGTTCATGTTATGTTTGGTAAGGCATCGTTTCCGGCAGAAGACTTGTTAGTGAACCTCAAGTCCTTACAGGAAACGATTGACCGCAATCGTCCCTCCGGGGCAAAAGGTCGCTTTTGGCGCAGTATATTTGTCAGTGCGACCATGGGACCGTCGATTGAAGTCGATATCTCTAGCTTACGGGACATGAAAGCCGCAGAAGCGGCGTAATGTGAACCGTTATTTTGCAGTCTACAATCCAATACTTAATTGGCTTGTACCAAAGACAGCAGGTGTCTATCACTTAATATCCTGCCGAGGTCAACGCCTGACGTATCCACTGTTACTGTAGCTCTAACTTAAAGTACAGGTATAAAAGATACTCAGTGTAACCCCGGCATGTCCGGGGTTTTGTTATGGCTGAGAGCAGGATTTTTTAACTGGCAACTCTGAAAAGAAACAAGGAGGTGAAACACGAATGGGCAGAACCCTGGAAAACAAAAAGGAAGTCGTCGCTGATCTCAAGCAACTCTTGAGCGAATCCCAACTGGCGATCGTTATTGACTACCAGGGACTTTCCGTGGCACAAATTACCGATTTGCGGAATCGGCTGCGTCCCACAGGCACAGTCTGTAAGGTGACGAAAAATACCCTGATGCAGCGAGCGGTTGAGGATGATGAAAACTGGAAACCCATGACCGAATTTTTGGTCGGTTCCTCCGCCTTCATGTTAGTCAAAGACGATGTAGGCGGTGCAATTCGGGCATATCAGGACTTCCAGAAAGCCACCAAAAAAACCGACTTCAAGGGTGGCGTGATGCAAGGTCAAGCCCTGAGTCAAGACCAAGTTAAGGCGATTGCCGACTTGCCCTCTAAAGAAGAACTCATTGGGCAGATTGCAGGTTCGATTAATTCCATCGCCACCAAACTGGCTGTGGGTGTTAATGAAGTACCCTCATCCTTGGGTCGCAGTGTCAACGAAATTCCCGGATCACTGGATCGCGTTTTACAAGCGCTTGCCGCTCAGAGAGAAGGTGGTGGTTAACCCCTACCTGGAACGTAAAAAGCTTGCCCTGAGCCTAGTTGCAGGGTCACACGCAAACAATCAAACAAAGGAGTTTATTCATGTCTGCTACAACCGACGAAATTTTGGAAAAGCTAAAATCCCTGACGTTGCTGGAAGCGTCGGAATTAGTTAAGCAAATCGAGGACACCTTTGGTGTTAGCGCAGCGGCTCCGGCGGGTGGCATGATGATGATGCCCGGAATGGCGGCTCCCGGTGCGCCAGGAGCAGCGGCTGAAGAGGAAGAAGAGAAGACAGAATTTGATGTCGTCTTAGAAGAAGTTCCCGCTGATAAGAAGATTGCCATTCTGAAAGTCGTGCGGACGATGACTGGGTTGGGACTCAAGGAAGCCAAAGATATGGTCGAGTCTGCACCTAAGCCGATTAAAGAAGGGGTGGCAAAAGAAGCCGCTGAAGAGGCTAAGAAGCAGCTTGAAGAGGCTGGCGCTAAGGTTTCCGTGAAATAGAACCCTGTTGGGGCAACTTGAGCTTGTATAGCAGAAGGCAGAAGGCAGGAGGCTGAAGGCTGAAGGCTGAAGGCTGAAGGCTGAAGGTTGATTATTGATACTTCGCCGTTTCAGCCGTTCACCATGTCCTAACCTTAATGGCAACCGCTATAACGGCCCAAGCCATATCAATATATGAATTGCCCCCACAATCGATTTCATCCCCCGGCTCAACACGAACGGGGGATTTTTTCATCTTTCTTCTCCCGTGGAGACCCCCGTTATACCCTTCAGGTTAACGGCGGGAGGAAACGGGGGATATCTTATGGGGGTCAATCCCACTAAAATATCCAAATCACTGTATAAGTACGGGAGAGCCCTTACTTAGGTTGGGTTGATGGCTTGTTACCCCACAAAATCCAAGGCTAAAGCCTTTACTACAAACCCTCCCCTTGTCAAAGGGAGGGAACTCTTATCCGGAAGAAATGACAAAAATGTGACAGTTTATTAATAGTCTACTTGCTGCTCACAAAGTCTTACAACCTAACTATAATCTTTCGATTTATTCTAACTAAGTTTCCCGTTTGTTTCGATTTTTTTGAAAAACCAGCAATTGCTTATTCTGAAATGCTTGCTCTTCAAGGCATCCAAAGATTTTGCAGAACTAAATCCATTAAAAAATCACTAATCCTGGAACAATGGCTCGATTAAAACCGACTGGAATAGTAACAACGCAACACTACACACTACCTATTGATGGAAGTTACTATGCAACGCAAAATCAAGTCTTTTGTTACCTTTTCCACCCTAGCTGCCACCGCGATCGCGCCTATTTTATTATCGGCTGATATGGCATCTGCTAGACCGACTGGAACCGATGCCAATTATATAGGTGCTGGGGTTGCCGCAGGCGTGACCAATGGTGGACAAGATAATGATGCTGCAACATTTGGCGGCAATATTCAAGGTCGAGTAACGACTTCAAAAGCGCCAGTTTCTCTGCGCGGTGCGGTTCTATTCAGCGATGATACCAGTGCTATTATGCCGATGGTTTCTTATGATGTTCCGGTTACGAACAATGCCAATGTTTACGTTGGTGCCGGTTATTCCTTCGTTGAAGAAGACGGACAACCTACACCGTTAGGAAACAAAAATGCACCTGTAGTAACCGTCGGTGCTGAAGCTCAATTGGGTCGCAATGTGGTGGTTTATGGCGACACAAAACTCGGTATTGAAGCCTACGAAGATAGTCCAGCGTCTGCGGTTAGCATTCAAGCGGGTGCAGGTTATCGCTTCTAACTGATCAGGGTTATTGGTTCTCCATCCTTGCAGGATTTGGCAGCAATGACTCGGCGGTGAACTAACCCTGTAGAGACGTAGCATGCTACGTCTCTACATTACATATTTTTCTATTCAGGAATAATATTTAACAAAAGTTAATCAAGATAACCTGATCAAAAGGGCGGATATCTTTACCATAAAATTACAGGAAACTTTGTTCGCCCAGATACAGGGCGGTTAAACTTGAAATAGAAAAGCAGCGTAACCAAATAAAAAAGTATTGAGGTAAAGATCATGACTACTGAACTCAGCCAAGTTTTATCAATGATTTTGATTGTTTCTGTTTTCTCAATTGTTCTGTCGCCCGTGTTGTGCTGGATTCTTCCCAGCCGCGCTCCCAAAAAAACCGTGTAGGAGGGGTGTTGAACCAGCCATCTGAGTCTTTGACACCACATCGACAAGCTTTCAACTCCATTACCCACACCGATAAGGTACGAGAGAGTAACGAATTCATCAGGGTCACTATTTCATGAAACTTATATATCCAGTAGCCCACCGTCTCCCGGTGGGTTAATTGTTGATTGGGGAGCAATTGGGTAAAAATGGCGAGACTTGTCAGAGTATAGTGGGAAGAACATTACGTTTTGGGAACCCTTCTCGGAACGCCGCCGATGTATCACAAGCTCAAACAGCTCTGGCTAGCCATTACCAACCACCCGGGCGATAACCATCCGCGATCGCCTGACTCCTCTTTGCACGCTCCGATTCCCCTGTCATTCTACCCTGAGACTCACTCTCAACCCGACAACTCAGACGAGATCCAGGAATTAAAACGGATCAATCAGCAACTGCGACGCGAAATTGCCGAACGAGAACAGGTTGAACAGGTATGGCGAGAGCGAGAGGCGTATTATCGTAACATTGTCGAAAATGCCAATAGCCTGATTTTACGCATCGATACTCACGGAACCATCACCTTTTTAAACGAGTTTGCCCAACAGTTTTTTGGGTTCCCGGAAACCGAAATCCTGGGACATTCGGCGACGGAGACGATTATTCCGGACACGGAGACATCGGGACGGGACTTGACCACCCTAATTCAAGACATTATCCAACATCCCGCTCAATACCGCTACCACGAAAACGAAAATATGCGGCGGGATGGGAGTCGCGTTTGGGTGGGGTGGACGAATAAAGCGCTGATGGATGAAGCAGGACAAGTGATGGGTATTCTCTGCATTGGTCACGATATCACCGAACGGTATCTAGCTCAAAACGCCCTGCGCCAGATGAATGAACAACTAGAACAGCGAGTGGCTGAACGCACCGCTGCGTTAACGGTAACCAATGAGCAATTGCGCCAGGAAATTGCTGAACGTCAACGAGCGCAGGAAACCGAACAGCAGTTAATTGCTTCATTGCAAGCCGCGAAAGCTCAGTTACAAGCGGTTTTAGATGCAGTACCCGGATGTGTGTCTTGGGTGGGAACCGATTTAAAGTATCAAGGCGTCAATCGTTATCTAGCTAAGACATTCGGATTATCGGCTGAAGCCTTTGTCGGAAAAGAATTGGGGTTTATGAATTCCACTCCTGGATTTAAGGACTTTATTGCCCAATTTTTTGCCAGTTCCCTCCAGGAAGCCAAGCGAGAAATTGAAACCCTTGTTGATAACGATTCTCGGTCTTATTTATTAGTGGCGCAGAAATATCAACAGGGCCAAGCAGCGGTTTGTGTCAGTGTGGATATTACAGAACTCAAGCGCACAGAAGAGGCGTTACGGTTGAGTGAGGAGAAGTTTGCCAAAGCCTTTCGCTGTTGTCCCAACTCGATTACGATTAGTACCCTAGCCGACGGGCGATATATCGAAGTCAATGAGACATTTGTGCGATATTCCGGTTATCAACGCCAAGAGGCGATTGGTTACACGGCACAGGAGTTGAATATCTGGGTGCATCCGACTGATCGCGATCGCATGGTTGATCATTTACAGCAGTATGGTGCGATTATCAACCAAGAATATGAGTTTCGCACCAAATCCGGTGAAATTTTAATCGGGTTACTCTCGGCTGAAATTATCCGTTTGAAAGGTCAACCCTGTTTATTAGCCCTTACCCATGATATTACTCAGCGCAAACAAGCGGAACAGCGATTGAGAGAGAGTGAAATCCAATATCGGGCAATTTTTGAAGCCACGACAGATGGCTTAATTATTAGCGATTTAGACGGACAACTGGTGGAGGTGAATCCAGCCGCTTGTCAAATGCATGGCTATTCCTATTCCGAGTTTATCCAGCTTGATCCCAAACGCTTTATTCATCCAGACTCCCATCCTGTGTTTTACGAATACCTAGCAGCGGTGAGACGGGGGGTTCCGTTTCAGCGGGAAGCGGTAGATTTGCGTTCCGATGGGACGCCGTTTCCGATTGAGGTACGGGGAACCGGGTTCATGTACAAAGGGAAACCCCATCTGTTAGCCGTCGTGCGGGATATTACTGAACAAAAGCAAGCCGAAGCACGATTACGAGAAGCCGCCGAACGCGATCGCTTGTTGGGGGAAATTGCGGCTCGCATTCGTCAATCCCTGGATTTGAATGAGATTATGAATACGACGGTGGAAGAGGTGCGTCACTTTTTGCAAGCGGATCGGGTGCTGATTAGTTATATGGATGCAGCAATGCATGGCAAAGTTGTGGCGGAATCCGTGGCGGATAGTTTTCCCTCGTGTTGGGATTTAGCGGTGGAAAATGATGACTATTTGCAGGAGTTAATTGCTTTATTTGAACATACTGATGTGCAAGTGATTGACGATACCCGTCTGATTGAAACCTCCCCCGAACGCGCCGACTATTTGCATCGCTTTCAAGTGAAAGCCGCCTTAGCTGTGGCGATTGTGGTGGATGAGCAAATGTATGGGTTGTTAGTGGCGCATCAATGCACAAATCCGCGTCATTGGCAACCCATGGAAGTGGATTTGTTGCGTCGTCTAGCCACACAAGTGGCAATTGCGATTAATCAAGGACGATTATACCAACAGCTTGGTCAACTGAATCTGAACTTAGAGCATCAAGTTCAAGAACGAACGGCGCAATTGCAGCAGAAAATGCAGGAATTGCAGGAACTGAATCAACTTAAAGATGTATTTTTACACGCGGTATCCCATGATTTACGCACCCCGGTGATGGGGATGCTTATGGTGTTGAAAAATATACTGAATAGTTACGCCTCGGATGAGACTCAAGACGCTCAGACAACTGACCGCCGACAACCGACAATTCCCGTTTCCCCTGCAATTATAGAACGGATGATCCAAAGTAGCGATCGCCAACTGAATTTAATTAACTCGTTACTGGAAATTCACGCCGCTGAATCTTATGGGATTCCTTGTGAATGCGAACCGTTGCCACTGAGTCAACTCATCCAAGAGATTTTGACCGAGTTGCAACCCTTATTGGTTAAACATCAAGTCACGTTGACCAATCAAGTTCCCGATGAGTTACCCTTAGTGAATGCTGACACTAAACAATTGTGGCGAGTCTTTGAGAATATCATCACCAATGCGATGAAACACAACCCACCCGGAATTCAGCTAACCCTGAGTACGACGGTGGAAGAAGATGCAACTGAAGGGGAAAAAGTGCGGTGTGCGATCGCGGATAATGGAGTCGGGATGGATCAACAGCAGTGCGATCGGCTGTTTGATCTGTACTATCGCGGCGCGTCTTCTCGCAGTTTAAGTGGGATTGGCTTGGGATTGTACCTGTGTCGGCAAATTATTAAAGCACACGGCGGTGAAATCGGGGTCATTAGTTCTCCAGGTGAGGGAACAACATTTTGGTTTACTCTACTCACCACTGACACCAGTCAAGGATAATGGAATTTCATGTAGGGTGTGTATTTGGTATAAACCTTAAGACTTGTACCTTATCCTTGGTTGCTCTTGCCCACCACACCGTAAAATACTTGTGATAACATGTCCGACCAAACAGCCATTATTCCCTTGTGCCTTGCAACCTTCTGCCTTCTGCCTTCTGCCTCCTGCCTTCTGCCTCCTGCCTTGTCTGTACCGATAGTGTAAGTATTCCACCGGACATGATATGAAATCTTCCTTGCTTATATTTCATGCGGCTGGAGAAAATTCACTTTTTCTGGAAAGCTAAATCGGTGGTTACGGACTCCACGAACCAATCCAGCCATTGTCATCAGCATCTTAGGTAAGCAGATGCAAACTACAGCACTAAATAGAGTAATCACTAAACAATCAAGCATACATAAGACCTGTATTTGCTAGTTTGGGGAAATGACATCCATTGACATTTCCTTGCTCATCTATTGATTATTACAGCAAAATCCCCAACTTGAAACGGAATAATGGTAAAAAAATCTTTTAGGTACGATAAGTTTTTCTGCTGATACGATTTGTTAAGCTATTCGGCATTTAAGCCGTGATATCAATGAAATGGCGAAATTCTTGTAGTGAAAACCTGACCAGAGAAGTAGGTTGACATTAATATTTTAGGTTAAGGCAAGGCATCAGGCAGAAGGGAAGAGAGTTTTAACCTTTTAACTTATGTTAACATACCTTCGTTTATTTTTACCTAGCTACTTAGCGAGCGAGACGCTCACACTACAACCTAACACCTACCCTCACCGCTATCCTAGAAATAACACTCATGCTTGAGTTAGGAGTTTGCACAGATGGTACAATTTGAACCCCTTTCCCGTCTACCTACAAGCCAAGAGCTACCCTGCTCCGATGATACCCCTGTGGATAATGAACTACAAAACCTAGTTCCTAACTTACTACTAAGTATCCTAGCCTTCATCTGGCAAGAGCGCCAGGATTGGTTTTTGGGTGTAGATATGGGTATCTACTATCTATATGAAAACGAACGAATAAATTAAAACGAACCATGAAGAGTACAGTCAAGAGTTACTCAAAACTGGTACTCGATAGTGCCAAACAAGGACTCACCGATAACCTCGCACCGAGTAAAGTCGCCCTAGAATTTGGCTTACAAACCGGGGGAGAAACCGGAATCCCCT
>CAZNNK010000028.1:4435-17190 GCA_964574085.1 uncultured Coleofasciculus sp. | reverse complement strand
CTACTATACTGTGCAAGACCGCCAAGATTGGCAAGGCATAATGCAGACGATTAGCATTAATGAAAAACCCGGTGACATTATCGTTTTATCGGGAGGATCGGCTTCTGAAAAAGCGCCTCTAGCACTGAGGCATTACTATCAGGGTTCAGCCCCCATTGAACGCCAACCCGAACTTTGCCCGACGAGCAAAATTGAGCAGGTAGCTGTAGAGAATGCGCTGCGTAGCTTGTCACCCCTTCCCTCTCGCCTATGGCTAGTCTGCGGAGATTTTGACCAAAAGGCGTTTCAAAGGGTTTTCGGAGAGACATTCGATGTGCAAAGCTGGCATCAATTTGCCAATTGGAATTTTTACCGGGAAAATGATTACCTTAACCTTTTTCTAGTAACATCAAAAACCAGTAATTTGGTCGCCCCGCCTATTCATAGTATAAAAGGAAAGTGACAGTAGGCGAACATACTCCCACTTTTCTGTTTAACTAAGCAGTATTGCATCTAATCTTGTATCGAGGACGATTCATGGTCAATCGTTTAACCAGTCGCCCACTTCTGATTGCAGGTTTACTTGTCGTCTTTATTGCGCTTGCGCCCATGGTCGTGCTGTTCACCCAACCACCCACTTATCTCACCCCAGCGCAACTGCTGACTGATCCGTTTCTACAATTGCCCACTGACACCACGGTGCGCGTCGTCTGGTTTACAGAATTTGCTGGAACCCGTCATAGTGTAGCTTACGGACAAGGACTAAGACAGGTGGCGATCGCGAACACCACCCAACTCAGTCGCACCCGGGAAGACCAAAAATCCCGTGTTGGTGAGCAAACCGAAGATGCTCAAGTTTACCAGAAACCGACGCCAAGGGATATCTGGCGACATGAAGCCGAGGTGACGGGACTCACTCCCGGTGAACGAGTTCCCTATCAAGTAACCAGCGTGCGGAATGATGGACAAATCGTTAAGAGTAACCCATTTACCTTAGCCGCTGCACCTCCCCCTGATACCCCCCTGAAAATTCTGCTCACCTCAGATCACCAACTCATGCCCATGACAGCCGCCAATTTACAAAAGGTAGCAGAAACTGTGGGTAAAGTGGATGCCGTTTTTCTGGCTGGAGACTTAGTAAATATTCCCGATCGCGCTTCCGAATGGTTTGATGATAATCGCGGCGGTGCTTTCTTTCCGGCGCTTCAAGGTCAGGCTAATTATCAACTAGAGAAGAATAACATTACTACCCGCTACACCGGAGGTGAGTTAATTCAACATGCGCCCTTATTTCCCGCCACAGGAAATCACGAGGTTATGGGACGATTTTCCATGGATAGGGGATTAAATGACCAGTTCAATGACCCCATTCCTCGCCAAGTTGCCGCAGAAATATATCAACAAACGTCCCCCCAGTCGAACTCGAATAACCCTCTCATTTGGCTCAAAGAGCATTCCTTTAATACCGACACCTACAAGGAAATTTTTACGCTACCGGGAAACGAGAACTATTACGCCATAACCTTTGGTGATATTCGTCTAATTTCCCTGTACATTACCAACATCTGGAGAACGCCCAGCCTCAAAGCCAATGCTAAGGGACGATATCGGGAACCAGAAGCGGATTTAAATAATCCTACCGCTTGGGGATATGGACAGCATATTTTTGAACCGATTAAACGGGGCAGTCCTCAGTATAACTGGCTCAAGGCAGAACTCAACAGTTCAGAATTCCAAC
Source organism: uncultured Coleofasciculus sp. (assembly GCA_964574085.1). GTDB lineage: Bacteria > Cyanobacteriota > Cyanobacteriia > Cyanobacteriales > Coleofasciculaceae > Coleofasciculus. The sequence continues at coordinate 15,473 of CAZNNK010000028.1, read as the reverse complement.
AAGCCAACTATAAAATCGTCATGTTTCACCATCCCCCCCATTCCTTAGGCGACAATATTGTCCCACCTTATACTGACCCCGTACAAATTATAGAACGGGATGGGAATGGAACGATTACGGCGGTGCGTTATGATTATCCTCCCCAAGCCGATTATATTCTGCGGGATGTGATCCCCTTACTCGAAACCGCAGGCGTACAACTGGTTTTATATGGACATTCCCATCTTTGGAATCGCTTCGTGAATCCTCAGGGAATCCATTTTCTGGAATCATCAAATGTGGGGAATACTTACGGGGCTTATCTGGGCGAAAAACAGCGTAAAGTGCCAGAGGGTAAAGACTACGTGGCGACAGGTGATCCCAATGGATTAGAACCGATTCTGCCAACCATTGCACCCTTACGGGGGGAGGATAACCAACCCTTACCGTATATTGCCAGTAACGATATCACCGTATTTAGCATCTTAGACACCAGCACAGGAATCGTCAGCAGTTATCGCTTTGATACCAGGAAACCCGACTCAGACATAATCAAGTTTGATGAATTTCAAATCGCCCCGGTTCGTAGTCAGGGCTTTAGCCTAACCAAGTCAGGAATCCCATCATTATCGTTAAATTATCCCTAAAGAACGTGTTGGCTACTCATAAAACCAGGTTGGGTTTGTTTGGTCTTAAAACTGGTTTAAGGCGGTTAGTGAAATAGAGGCTCTCTAAATCGAGTAAAATAGTCTGAGTTGTCCTGTTTGAGGGAAAAAAGGATGTGGCACATAAAATTAGTTGAGAGGCGGTAGACCACCTATGGTATTTACCGACTTCAAATCCCTGGCTCAAGTTCAACAAGAATACAATATTAAGTATTCAGAGGAAACCTTTATTTCATATATTGACTTGAAGCCTTCAGATAATTTCCGTAACGAATTTGAATTTAACCTAGAAAATATAGATGTTTTTACATCTGAAGCCTCTCGCTGTGAGAATGTTATTTATCCAATCTTAAGAGAAGTCTATAAAAGCTTTGTTGATAAATACACACTCTGGAGTCATAAACCCATTACTTATGACCATAAACTCACAGGCACACCTGATTATTTAATATCAACAAAATCAGAACTCGGAAAAACCATACTGGGTTTACCGCTTGTCGTCGTTGTTGAAGCCAAACAGAATAACTTTATTGAAGGGTGGGGGCAATGCCTTGCGGAGTTAATTGCCGCACAGAAGCTGAACCAGAATGAAACACAACCTGTCTATGGCATTGTTACCGATGGAGAATTATGGCAACTGGGGCGGCTTGTGGGGGATATTTTTACCAAAGAGAAAACCCGAATAGCGATTACAGATTTAGATAAATTATTTGGCGCGATCGCGTTTTTGCTAGCTGACTTTAAAAGGCTAGAGATTAGCGGATCAAAACTTTAAATTCACAGGAATTCAGTTACCGTTGTGGCGGGCAAGAGCAACGAACAATAAGATAAGGATGGGTTGGTTTATCACTCTTGCCCACCCTACCTAAAATCTTTTGAAACCTGCGTAGGCAGGTTTTGTCTGTGTAGCTGCGGTTTCAACCGCCCTGTTGAGATTACACATTAAACCGAAACAGCATCACATCGCCTTCTTGCACCACATACTCTTTCCCTTCCGCCCGCACTAACCCTTTATCCTTCGCCGCATTCATTGAACCCGACGTGACTAAATCATCATAAGCTATGGTTTCCGCCCGAATAAACCCCCGCTCAAAATCCGTGTGAATTGCGCCAGCCGCTTGCGGTGCTTTCATTCCCGCTGTAATCGTCCAAGCCCGGGTTTCTTTGGGTCCGGTGGTTAAAAAGGTGCGTAATCCCAACAAGTTGTATGTCGCCCGAATTAAGGAGTTTAATCCTCCTTCTTCCACACCTAGCGACTCCAAATAATCTCCCCGTTCCTCTTCGGGTAACTCAATTAATTCCGACTCGACTTGGGCTGAAACCACCACGACTTCCGCTGTCTCAGCCGTGGCGACTTGGCGCACTTGTTCCACCCATTCATTCCCAGAGGCTAAATCATCTTCTGAAACATTCGCCGCATAAATAATTGGTTTCGCACTCAATAATCCCAACGGCTTCACCGCCTCGGCTTCGTCTTCGGTTAAACTAATATTCCGTGCCGATTTACCTTCATTCAATCCCGCACTCAACTTCTCCAAGGCTTCTAGTTCCAACTGCGCCTCTTTACTGGTTTTCGCCTGCTTGCGGGTGCGTTCCATGCGGCGTTCCACTTGGGCTAAATCCGCTAACGCCAATTCCAGATTAATCACGTCAATGTCACGCACTGGATCAACGGAACCGGAAACATGGATAATATTCTCATCATCAAAACAGCGCACCACATGGACAATGGCATCCACTTCCCGGATATTGGCTAAAAATTGGTTACCGAGTCCCTCCCCTTTACTCGCCCCCTTCACCAATCCGGCAATATCGACAAACTCAATCCGAGTTGGCACAATTTGTTCAGAGGTGGAAATTTTCGCCAGCACAGACAACCGTTCATCGGGTACAGCGACAACCCCAACATTCGGCTCAATCGTGCAGAAGGGGAAATTCGCCGCATCTGCTTTCGCATTGGCGACGAGGGCGTTAAATAAGGTTGATTTGCCTACATTGGGCAATCCCACAATTCCGGCTCTTAGCATGTCAGCGCAATTTGGAAACGATTTAAGGAGTTCTAAACGTGGTTAAAATTATCGGTCGTAAACCCTTGGGTACTCAACCAGTCTATGACATTGGCGTCGAGCGCGACCATAATTTTCTGCTCTTCAATGGCTCGGTGGCGTCCAATTGCTTTAACAAGTCCCACTCCACGGCGTATGCCTATGTTACCTATCAGACGGCTTTTCTGAAAGCCAATTATCCGGTGGAGTACATGACAGCGCTGCTAACCGCCAGTAGTGGGAATCAGGACAAGGTGCAGAAGTACATCGCCACCTGTACCACCATGGGCATCGATGTCTTGCAGCCGGATATTAACCGATCGCAGGTTGATTTTACCCCAGTCTCTGGCAAAATCTTATTCGGATTCTCGGCAATCCGGAATTTGGGCGAGGGGGCGATTGAGATTATTCTCCAGAAACGGGAAAAGGACGGGGATTTTCAGTCATTAGCCGATTTTTGCGATCGCGTGGAGTTGCGGGTGGTGAATCGTCGCGCCTTGGAATCCCTAATTTACTCTGGGGCGTTTGATCGCCTGGAATCCAATCGCAACCAACTGATTCACGATTTAGATGTGCTGATTAGTTGGGCGCAAGATCGAGCCAAGGATCGAGAGAGTGGTCAAATCAATATTTTTGATGTCTTAGGAAACACGGATAATCACAACAGTGAGGCGAATGATGCATGGAAAGCTGCCCCGACAACCCCGAAGGTTGAGGATTTCTCAGCGCAAGAAAAGCTACAGCAAGAAAAAGAATTGCTTGGCTTCTATGTCTCCGATCACCCCCTCAAATCTGTGCGTCCCGTCGCCAATCAGGTGCTAACTCCCATTAGCCTCAACGAGCTAGCCGATCAAAACAAACGCACCATCCTGAGTGTCATCGTCATGTTGACGGAAGTCAAATTTCACACAACCAAAACCAGTGGCGAACGCATGGCATTTGTGCAAATGGAAGACCTCACCGGTCAAGCCGATGGCGTTATTTTTCCGAGAACGTTTGAGCGGATTAGTTCCTTCATTGAAAAGGATGCCCGTTTAATTGTTTGGGGGAAGGCGGATGAACGAGATGAGAAAATCCAGATGATTATCGAAGATGTCGAACCGATTGAAAAGGCACAAATGATTATCGTGGAACTGGAACCCCAGCGTGTAGACACAGCCACCCTGAAACGTCTTCAATCGATTTTGCAAGAACAATCTGGGGAGAGGAAACCGCAAAAAGTGCCAGTTATCGCTAGGGTTGGGGCGTTAAATCAGAGCCAATTTGTGCGCTTTGATCCTAAATACTGGGTACAAGATTATCAAGGTATGGTTGACAGGCTCAAGTCAGCGGGATTTCAAGCTCGCACCAAGGCGCTGGCGGAGAATAAGTAGGAGACGTGACTTTCGGATAAATAGGGTCTGTAGGGGCGGGTTTAGGGATTAACCTGTCAGCACATCACCAATAATGATTATCCAAAACCCGCCCTGCCCTAGCTGGGGGAGGGCATGAACCTGCAACAAAGACTGCCTAATCCTTCAGTCGCCGTGATAATAAGGGGAATTTTCTATATTTACAATCTTTTTACATCCGAAAGCGGCGTCTTTGCCATTCCTTCATAGTCTTTCATTTAGGATGATCGACAGATAGCAAATGATTAGGTGGGACAAGCATCATGCCCGAATATCAATGGAAGCTGACGATTGTCGAACGCAACCTATTATATTCCAACTGGATAAACTTAATGCCAGAGGCACAAGAGCGAATGTTAGAGGAAGCTGAAGAATTGCTCAGGGACTTACCACTATTAGATAAACAACGATTACTGACATTTTTGGCAAGCCTTAAAGATACCGAAAAACATTTGCATCATAAAATTCAGCAAATTGTTAGCCATCATATCCAAAAAAATTCACACAATATTATCGGGAGAACATTGCTCTCTAGTAATGCCATATAACCAATAGAATTGGATTGACATCCACCCCCTGTAGAGACGTAGCCTGCTACGTCTCTACAATCTTCCTCAGAGTGTCCCAGTTAGCGGTCGAGACTTTTTCGACACACAGACCTACACTTGGATGTAAGGAAAGTTTCCTAAGGTAGTCGCAGAGGGCTTCAAAGACTGTAGTCTCAGTCTTGCCTATCTCTGGGATTAGTTTGATTAGGGTTCTCTACCGTTAACGATTATGCTGTCACCATTTTTCATACTATTCCTCTATGCTTCGCTTTGGGTTTGGTTTTTTGGTGGATTTACGGCTAAAAAACCAGAGAAAAAAAAGACACCCGAAGAACTATTGGGAGAATCGCTGTCTAAATACCTTTCTTCCTTAGACATCCCCAAAAAGAGTTAACCGATTAAGTTGACAAATCTCCAATACCTTTAGACAGACCCCACCCTAACCCTCCCCTTGGTAAGGGGAGGGAACCGGGAGGAAGGAGGGAACTCAAATGGCTTTGGTTTAGGGGGTTAATGTCACAACAGATAGGAGAAAAAACTCACTGGACTTGTAATTCAATCAAACTCTATTTCCACAAGTCGCTGTAGCAAGTCCGCCTCTTGAGTCATTGCCTGACGAATCCGGGCAATCATATAGGAGGCGGTATTCTTGTTGACTCCAATCTTCTTCGCTAACTGACGCACACTGATCCGTTCGGGGGGATTGAGAACCAGATAAATTGCCAGAACCCATTTTTCTAAGTCAACATGAGTTTTGTGAAACAGAGTCCCAACTGTAACGCTATATGAAGTAAAGCATTCGTTACATTGATATCGGCGTTCCTTTTTTAAGCGTCGAGAATGGGTTGATTGGCAATAGGGGCATTGGGGATACTTTCCCCACCGGATTTGTTCCAGACGGGCAAGATAATTATCGTTTTTGTGGCTCATCTTTAGTTCCAAAATCTGATGAACCAACGATGAACGATAAAATTCCAATAAATAGGTATTTTATGTTATATAATGTTGCAGAAAAATGCCAAGGCGGATTGCCTCGGCACTAAATTGACTCGCTCTACTATTTCTGGGATTGAAGTGGGGAACAATGATGTTCGTTGTCCTAAGAAACATTAAGAAATATCAATTTTTGACTATTTTCTGTTTCCTGTTCCCTTGTCTTTATGCTCAACTTTAATGGTGTCTGACGACTTAACGTAAGGTATCCAGCCAAGTCATATCATCTTCACTCAAGGCGGGTTCTGGCGGCATCGAATAGTCAATCACCAAGTCAAGGGCGGCTTCTTGGTAGGCTTGTTCAAGTAAGGCAGCCAAATCGATCGCAGGTTCAACATCTGCGGCGCTCAGGGGTAATAAAAACACGGGGATTGGCTCCCGCAAATCAAAGGGATAGCGTTCTGCAGCGGGTCGTTCATTGGCTCGACTAACCAAGATTTGGTAGTCTGCTTTACATCCACCTTGCACAGGCATGGATTCACCGCTTCTGAGCAGATCAATTTCGACCAAATGAGTTTGGCTATTGAGTATAGTTTGACGCTTTTTTAGGTACTGCGATCGCCCTTCCCCGGATCGTTTATTCTTGGGCGATAGCACTTCAATAACCGTAATAACCTTGCCAGTAGCCACTTCGCGAATTTCCAAAAAGCGTTCAGTTACTTCTTCAAGCATAGGTATCGCCACGCGCTCAGGCTGGCTCAAAACGGCGGCTGAGGTAGGCGTTGTGGTGCGATTAGGCGTTTGCTGAATCACCGTTGTATCAGGAATACCGACTAAAACAGAATCCAGATAAACCCGCTTATCGACAGCCGCCCGATACTTGGGGTTAAGTAGTGGGTTGAGTGTCCTCATTAGCCCACTAATTAACCCGTAATGGATTTCGGGCCAAATGTCTGGTCGTTCCAGGTAGGGGTTCATGCCAGGAAAATTCGGTTTACTGGTCATATCAAGTCCGGTAGCATCGGTTGTGTATCGTCTTACTTTTCTAAATTATGTAAACAATCCTCAAAGCCTTACAAAGGACAAATGACAAAGGACAAATGACGATCTCTGCCGTTAACGTTTATTGTCCCTACCTACTTAGGATATGGTTTTGACTTAAACTTGGCTTTCTTTGACTAACTCTTCGGCTGTATTGGCGAGTTTCCTGGCTAAGGTCGTGTCACCTTGTTTATCAGCAATAACTGCCATGGCTTGAAGAACCTCAGCATTCGTAATGCCGCGTTCCTGCATTCCTTTGACTTCGTTCTCAAGGTCTTGGGCAGAGGGTTTGTTTATTTTCTTTTTCTCGGTCAAGGGTTATCTCCTAATCACTGATAAATTTGTTCACCGCATATCGTAGCCAAACAGATTCGGATTAACGTCTCCTAATTCCAAATCCTCTAAGCCATACTCGACCCAACGCCGATCAACCATAGCGGCGACATCCGCATCGGATTCCAATGGCGCCCCCCATTCATGTTCCGTTTCGGGAGGAATTTTAGTTGTTGCATCAATCCCCATACGTCCGCCTAAACCAATCTTTTCACTGGCAAAATCTAAGCTATCAAAGGGCGTATTCGGCAGAATAAAGACATCTCGCGTCGGGTCTACTTTGGAACTAATTGCCCACACCACTTGACGCGGATCACGGATATTAATATCTTTATCCACAACAATTACGAATTTGGTGTAGGTAAATTGGGGTAAGGCACTCCAAAACGCTAAAGCAGCCCGTCTTGCTTGTCCGGGATAGGCTTTATCAATGGAAATAATCGCGGCTTTGTAACTGAGGGCTTCCATGGGGAGGAAGAAGTCCACAATCTCGGAGACCTGTTGTCGTAAAATTGGCGTATAAATCCGATTGAGTGCGATCGCCATCATCGCTTCTTCCTTGGGGGGACGCCCACTGAAGGTGGTAAGATAGATGGGGTTTTGGCGATGGGTCATGCAGTGGAAGTGAATCACTGGGGAATCTTCGACGCCGCCGTAATAGCCCATGTGATCGCCAAAGGGTCCATCGGGTAATACTTCCCCCGGTGTGATTGTCCCTTCTAGGACAAACTCGGAGTCAGCCGGAACTTGTAAATCTAACGTCTTGCACTTTGCCAAGGGTATCCCAGACCCACCGTAGAGTCCCGCAAACAGCCATTCAGAAAGGTCTACAGGAATCGGCGTAGCGGCTGCCATAATGATTAAGGGGTCAACCCCTAACGCGATCGCAATTTCTAGTTTCTTGCCATTTTGCGCCGCTTTGCGTAAATGTCTCGCCCCACCCCGTACCGATAACCAATGAACACTCATGGTAGTCCGGGATTGGAGTTGCAGACGGTACACACCCACATTCGGAGTACCCGTTTCACAGTCTTTGGTAATCACCAACCCCAAGGTAATAATTTTGCCTGCATCCCCTGGATAGGGACGAATTAGGGGCAGTTTATTTAAATCCAGGGCGTCTCCTTCCACCACTACTTGCTGACAGGCGGGGAAAAAATCGCGTCCCGGTTTGGCTTTGACAACATCAAATAAAATCTTGCCAAACTCCACCGCCTGAGAAATTTTCTTCGGTGGTTTCGGCTGTTGCAGCATTCCCAGCTTTTTCCCCAATGTCTCCAACTCCTGGGGACTTTCCCGATTCATCGCCCAACACACCCGTTCCTCGGTTCCCATCAGGTTGATGGCGATGGGAAATGATGAACCCTTGACATTCTCAAATAATAGTCCGGGTCCGCCTGCCTGTAGCATCCGATTGGATATCTCGGCAATTTCTAAATCCGGGTCAACCAACGCCGTAATCCGACGCAATTGTCCCCGTTCCTCTAAAAGCTGGATGAATGCCCGCAGATCTCTCGCCATAGTTAAGATGTGTAAAGCTTTTTCTTTCTTTTATTATGGATGCATACGCCATCCTCTGTACTACTTTGTGATATGCCCGATCCGTCCAGTGCGCCATTGGCAACTGATACAGCAATTCTTGATCAAATTTGCGATCGCGTTTACCAAATCGTCCTGGATATCCAACAGCAGCATCCGGAACTCCTCAAACAAAAGTACAGAACGATTCCTTGGCACACCTCCCACAATCAGTCTGTCTTGATCACGAAGCTAAAAGCTAGACTGACTCAAGCTGAGGACAAGGAAGCCAAACGGATAAACCTACGGCGTTTCTTGGAAATCTTACTCCTTCCCAGATATTTTTCCCAACCAAGTTTTGGTGAATTGACTCAAACTCTACAATCCTTAATTCCCCAAACGTCCCCATCCTCGTCGCCGGAATTGGTCAGTTCAGATAATTCTGAATCTGTCTCCTCTCCGGCTTCAGTGACTAATGATTCCCCAGGTATTGCCATTCTTTTACTCGACGCCGAAAACCTACAAATTGATATCGAAACTGAAAGATTCCTGGCAAAACTCTGTACCTATCAAATTCAAATTAAAGTTGCCTTTGCCAATTGGCGCAGCCTTGGCAAAAAAGACGCAGAATTCCACAGTCGTGGATATGAATTGATTCACGTCCCACCGGGTAAAGATAGTGCCGATATGAAAATGGCAACGGTGGGAGCATCAATTTTTATCCATTATCCCAATGCAAGGGAAATATTGGTTTGCTCCTCAGATGGCGGGATGACTCATCTTTATAATACGCTGCAAACCCATGGATTTACCGTCTACTTAGTTCGCAAACAAGGGGATACTATCACCGTTTTAAATAGTGACACCAACCAAACTAAACGGCATTCCCTGAATCCGCCCCCGGAAATCCCTGGTCTAGAAGAATTTATTCATCAAATCAAAGCAATTATTAGACTTGAACAAACTCGCACCGGGAATCTTTGGGTGAAACTGTCTCAGGTTTCCACTTTATTTTGCAGCCATCACCAGACCCGGATCAGTCACTTAGTCTCATTGCACTGTCCCGGCAAAACGGTTCAAGATTTTTTTCGCGATTATCCGAAGGAGTTTGTGTTACATGATTTACCCGAACAGTCAGATTTATATGTAACCTTGTTTGAAAGAAATTATTCAGATTTCACGCCTAACTCCAATGTCTTGCCTGAATCTACAGCTTTAGAGAGTTCTTTAAATAAAACGATTCGCTCCAAGGTTGAGTTAGAACAAGAGTTAGCTAGAATTGTCAAAAGACTCATGGCGAATTCAGGTCAAACCTCTGTTCCCATTTCTAATGTGGGTACTGAATTCTGCAAACAGCATAAACAAGGAATTACTCAGGTACTTAAAGGTTTGAACATCAGCGCTAAATTTGTAACCTTTTTAAAGGAATGTAATTCATTTAAACTCAAAAAAACAGGAAAAGAATATAAAATTACACTTTGTAAGTAAACAGGACAAGAAACCCAAAAGCAAATTCAATCAACTCCAGACTCGATCACGTCATTTAAAGAATTATAGAAAGTCATAAAAAAGATAATTTAAACCCTAATTCAGGTATCTGGAACTAAAGATATAGCGGTCAACGAGCTAAAAAAAGAATTTCAAACTCGGTATAATAAAACAGCCCATGCTTGTGTGAAAAAGTTTGAACCCAAGTCGAGTCTGATTAAGTTCTTACGCAACCGTCCAATTATGTTTAGTGTAGTTTTTATTGACAGGGAGTATCGAGTCGCGATCGCGAAAGAGTTAAACTGAAGCTCAATCCCCGTTGAAGCCGTCGGGGAGCTAATCCCTTACGGATTGGACAATAAGTCTGTATCGTTATAGGATAAAAGTTACCAGGGTGAATTGTACGGAATTAGTCTAAGAGTTTCTTAAATGACAAGAGTTTATGATTTATTCATCCAAGGCGGTTTCGTCATGCTGCCTCTTCTGGGATTATCCATATTAACGATATCCTGTGGGCTAGATCGGGCTTGGTTTTGGTTTCAATTATTAAGCCAAGAAGCAACCCTGGTTAACGATGTGCTAAAGGCGGCACAGCATAATTTAGATCAAGCGAGAGATATAGCGGAATCGGCTCAACACTTACCCATTGGTCGCTTTCTCTATGCACCCCTCAAGCTGAAACAGCCAACACCAGAAACCTTTCGTTTAGCCATGGAAGCCGCCGGAGACAAAGAATTTGTCAAAATGCGAAAAGGAGAAAAACTACTAGAAACCATTGTAGCCGTTGCGCCTCTATTAGGTCTATTAGGAACAGTCACTGGTTTAATTATTACATTCAATAACCTGCAAATTGGCGAGGGGGGGACAACAGTCGAAGCGACAAAAGTAGCTGGAGGGATTGGAGAAGCCCTAATTACCACAGCAGCGGGTATGATTGTAGCCATTATTGCCCTATTAATTCTCCGAACTCTCGTCACATTAAACTCCCAGCAAATGGATTACTTTGCGGAAGTTGGGAGTGAACTAGAACTCATTTATCGCCAAATTTGGTATGAACCCATCCTCGCCAAGCGTTCGTAATTACGCTTGTTCGTAGT
>CAZNNK010000028.1:0-4335 GCA_964574085.1 uncultured Coleofasciculus sp. | reverse complement strand
TGCGCTTGTAGTTGCGCTTGTAGTTGCGCTTGTAGTTGCGCTTGTAGTTGCGCTTGTAGTTGCGCTTTAGCGCCGGCATCTGCTTAGGCACTCCTACATCAACTTTTAATTATAAAATGTCATGCACTTTAGAAACAACTCAAAGAACGCCCCAATTCCCGAAGTTAATCTAATTCCCCTCATGGATGTAATGATGTCAGTACTAACCTTTTTCATTATCACATCAATGAGCTACACAGGTCAGCGCTTAGGGGATATTAATCTACCCGGTTTACCCGGTACTGGAACCCCTAATCGCGAGTCAAACACTAAAAACACGCTAGTCATTGGCTTAAATCACCAAGGCGAAATTTTACTAGACAATCAAGTGATTACCATTAATCAGGCATCTAAAACAATCCAATCCTACCTAGACCAAAATAAAAATGCTACCGTTGTCTTAAATGCCGACCGAGACTTACCCTATGAAGACGTGCAAAACCTGTTAAAAGAAATGACCAAAATTGGAGGCGATCGCGTCTCCCTGGCGATTGAGCGTCGTTAACATTATGGAAGCCGATCATCTAGAGTCCCAGTAAGCGTAATCCCAGCTATCAAGCAAAATCGTCATTCTGGCGCTCATCCTCAACGGAAAATCAGGCTAAGGAGTTTACCATTCCAATTAGGTCAGGTTTTCCTCTCGTCAATTCTGGAGAACAGACAGCATTTATTGAGAGTTAAAAAATACAGTGAACTCATGCGTTTTAGAACCGGGCGACCCCAATCATCAATACCATCCATTCAGTTAATCCCTATGCTCAACGTGATCATGGGAGTTCTAGCATTTTTCGTTATGACATCCATGCTCTTAACCACTCAAGAAGGCGTCAATGTCCAACTTCCTAATAATGACACTCCTCCAACTCAGCCGCCGGAAAATCCCGCTCCTTTAATTGTACAATTGCAGCCACAAGGACAACTAGCAATCGATAATCAACAGGTCACCCAAAAGCAATTGTTTGAGCAAATGCAAACCTATTTATCCCAAAATCCCCAAGGGGCTGTCTTCTTGCAAGCCGACAGTCAATTACCCTACGAACAAGTGATTCAGCTATTGGCACAAATGCGGGATGTGGGAGGCGATCGCGTATCCTTGGCGATTGACAGTAATACTTAAAATCATCCTAAAAGCTAATTCTAAAAATCATCGTAGCTAATAATTGATGTTCCCGACCCATTTTCATAGGGTGTTGGTATTAGTAGTAACATGCCTATAAAATCATTTTTCATTATACTGTAGTAAACTATATTGTCCTCTTCCCGTTTGTCGCATTGTCCTACGCCAAATCCTTTGTCTTTGAGTTGACTACTTATTTGAGAACATACCTGTTCAGGAGCTTTTTCATAAACTGTACCCAAATGATTATATCCATCGTCTAATATCTTTTTGACACTTTCACTTAATTGTTTATCGTACTTGCCAGCAATAATAACTTGATCAACCGTCTCTTTTAATTCTCGTTCTTCTGCTGTTTCCACTTCTAAATTCTGTAAATCTTTCCGAGCAACTTGTGTTTCAGAGAGAAAAATTACAGTATTTTCACCGTTGAAAATCAAATGAAGATATCGAGATACCTGATCTTGATAAACTTGATAAATTTTGAAGTCAGAGTCATCTGTACTGGGGTTGGCTAGAGTATAATTGCGATCGGGTAGTTCTTTACCATAGTATTTAATCACCTGACCTAAAGGTTGCTGGACATGACGAGCCGATGTATCTGCGTCTCCCGACAGTATGCCTAATGAACCCACTTGTGCTGCTTCAGGAAAAGGGAAATTTTCGAGAAACTTTTCTAGAGGATCTTGAACATTTTCATCATTCGTATTAATTCCGGAACCTCCAGTCTGATCGGTAGTTTCAGTGGTTTTCTCCTCAGTCGTTTGAGTTTCCTCCCGAGAACTAGAGGGTGATTGAGATGGTGATGGTTGAGGATCTGCCGAAATCGATGGCGAGAATTCAATGGTAGGACTTAGAGTTGGGGTCGGTTGAATAGGGTAGTCAAATGAGTTAATCGCAGGTTGACTGGGAGATGCTGACATGGAAGGAGTCGGTTGACTTGGCGTTGGACTCGTTTTCGCTTTGGGTTCCTCAGGGGAATTTCCTGAAGACTCAGGTGATGTAGAAAGAGAAGGTAACTGTGTCACCTTCACTTGTTCTTCAGGTTTCGACGTTTCCCAAGTAGAAGGAACAGGTAGAATTAACACAATACCGTGCAACACCAAAGAAATCAGCAACATGGGTCGCCACACTATCTGTACAGGAGTCGGTAAGTTTTTCAGTAACTCAGGCGATTTCATGAAAGCACAGTTAAAAGCAGCAAAAGTTTAATCCCAATTGAGTTTCATTGTTACATATCCGAAAGTAGAGCTAAGTGTAATTCAGTATTATTCATAGATATAAAGGCTTTGAGGTTGTAGGTTGGGTTGGCGCATGTTACCCAACCTAATATAGGGCTAAAGCCCTTACTACAAGCCAAATCTAATCTATCAATTTAGGCGTGCCACGGCACTACATGCCTTCCCCTGCGTCTCTATTGGAACTTGGCGGATTTTCAGCCTGCTGAACCCATTTGTCGTATAAATCAGGGCGACGTTCCCGGGTTCTCTGAATCTGCTGGTCTTTACGCCACTGGTCAATCGCCTGATGATTACCCGATAATAAAACTTCTGGGACGTGCCAACCGCGAAATTCAGCAGGGCGTGTCCACTGGGGATAGTCTAATAATCCGGCTTCAAAACTTTCTGATTTGAGGGATTCTACTTTCCCCACGGTTCCAGGACGTAATCTCACCACGCCATTAATTAGGGCGAGGGCGGGAATTTCACCGCAGGTTAAGACAAAATCTCCCAACGATACCTCTCGCGTCACTAACTGCAAGACTCGTTCATCCACACCCTCATAATGTCCACAGATAATCACAATCTGGTCATAACCCGTCGCCAACTCAACCAACAGAGGCTGGTTCAGGGGTTGTCCCTGGGGTGTCATCAGAATCACCTCTCGCCGAGGTAATCGAGGTAACGACTCCACCGCCGCAAAAATCGGTTCGGGTTTCATTAACATCCCCACCCCACCCCCATAAGGTTCATCGTCAACCCGTCGGTGTTTATCCGTGGCAAAATCGCGAGGATTGACTAAATGCACCTGGGCGATTTGTTTAGTCAATGCCTTACCCAGCAGTCCTGACGCCAGGGGAGAGGTAAAGAAATCCGGAAACAGGGTGACAACATCAAAGCGCACAAGAATTGGGTCGCTGTTCAGACGAAAAGGGTCAATCGTAACTCATAGTATAAGTAATTATTGGTATAATTTGCCATGATGATGGGGAAACAGCCGATTTCCTCTGAACGGCTCAGTGTCGTGAGTGAGCCTTCTTTGGCAGCTAAACAATTAACGATTTCCATCGATTCCTCGTATTTAGGCGGATGTAGAGTGCATCGGATCAAAGCCAAGCACGATGATGTTTAGTTGGGGAGACGCTTGCCAAGGACAGGCGAGACTAGGAGTTGAGCTAGAGTCACAATCGTAATAAAGTGACAGTTCTAGCCCTAGCGCGACACTCAAGTATTGAACTCACCTTATGCCCGAACTCGACAGTATGCTGCAGTTAGACTCTCAATTCCAAGCGACGACAATGCCTCAATCGACAAAAACCGCCATCATTGTTATTGGTGGTGCGGAAGATAAAGTTCATGGACGGGAGATCCTGCAAACCTTTTTTCGTCGGTCGGGTGCAGGTGAGGCGCGAATTGCGATTATCCCATCGGCGTCGCGAGAACCCTCGATTATTGGTGATCGCTATCAGCGGATTTTTGAGGATATGGGAGCAAAGGAAATTAAAGTCCTGGATGTTCGCGATCGCGCTCAAGGATCGGATTCCTATTTACAAGAGTATGTGGAAACCTGTACGGGTGTGTTTATGACCGGTGGGGATCAACTGCGCTTGTGTGGGTTGCTCTCGGATACCCCGTTAATGGAAAAAGTCTGTCAACGGGTGCATTTAGGGGAAATTACCTTAGCGGGAACCAGTGCAGGTGCGGCGGTAATGGGTCATCACATGATTGCAGGCGGTGGGAGTGGTGAGTCCCCCAATCGCTCTTTAGTCGATATGGCAACAGGGTTGGGGATTATTCCCGAAGTGATCGTTGATCAGCATTTTCTGAATCGGAATCGCATCGCCCGCTTGATTAGTGCGATCGCCATGCACCCGGATCGTTTGGGGATCGGCATCGATGAAGATACCTGTATCATCTTTGAGCGAGATGGTTGGTTACAGGTCATGGGTAAAGGTACAG
>CAZNNK010000027.1:0-17265 GCA_964574085.1 uncultured Coleofasciculus sp. | reverse complement strand
ACTAGTCGTAGGCAGCGTCAGATGTGTATAATAGTCAGCCTCTGCGCTACCCTCTGCGACCCTCTGCGTTACCCTATAAACATTACCGAATTCACCCCTAACTCTCAAACAATGATCACCTCAACAACTCCCGCCACTCACACCCAACCCATCTCCCTAGACGACTGGATGGAAACCCCCCCAAATAGTACAGAATGGATCAATGGAGAATTAATCAAAAAAAATGGCATGACACTCAAACATAGTGAAATTCAAGGGAATTTGTACTTTTATTGGAGAAGTTATAAAGACTCTAGTGGACAAGGAGGAAAAGTATATACAGATGTTCCTTGTCGCACCAATAAACAAGGGCGTTGTCCCGATGTCGCCTATCTTTCCCCAGAACTCGTCAGCCAATATGGTGATGCAAAAGTCCTCCCCCGAAGTTTTCCCCTGAGTGCAGAAATCATTTCCCCCACGGATTTAGCTGAAGATGTGATTCTCAAAGCCCAAGAATACTTACAATCAGGAGGTAAGGAAGTTTGGTTAGTCTTTCCAGAAAGCCGTTGGATTATTATCGCCACTCAAAACCAGAGATTGGTGTTTACTTCTGGGGAAGTGGTGAGTACACAAACCGTTTTATCCGGTTTCCGTATCACCGTTGATGAACTATTAGCCTAGAATCACTAAAATTATTTCTATTTCAGTATTGACAAATGCGGTGGTTTTATTTTAGACTTACTTCATAATGGGAAAATGTGCCAGCCTATAGGGTTGATTTCATCCCGATTCAACAGAAACATTTGGTGAAATCACGGGTTGAAGCTTATCCCATCAGTAAGAATTTGAATTGCCCTAGTCAAGAAATCAGTTAAAGCGTCAGAACATGCCAAAAAAGGGGATGCGATACGTTCTCTTCGGAACAGGCTCCGCCAACGCGCCAATATAATCCATCCCAGTTATCGTCTCCTGAAGGGGATTTTCAGTATTCAATAAACCAACGCGATCGCACCCCACCCAAAACGCTAAAATAACCCCTCTGCGACCCTCTGCGCTACCCTCTGCGTTCCTCTGCGTTTCCCGATAAAATTATCGAATTCACCCCTAACTCCCAAACAATGATCACCTCCTCAAGAGGATTTTCAGCGAATTATCCCGATGCAGCGATAAGATGAGAGGGCGCACGTCTATGCGCCCCTACCGTTAACCCATGACAAATCAAGACGACTTCGCTTCTAGGCTTTCTAGGCGGCTTTTAAGTTCCTGATTCTCTTGCTTAATCTGATCGAGTTCTTCGCGAAGCTGTTTAATCGCTTTGTCTGAACCCACCTGCTTCTGTACCTTTTGAATCGCCTCTTCCGCCCGACGACGCACACGCCCATCCGGTGTTTGATCACATAGCGATCGCAAAACCCCAATCGCCTTAACAGTCTCCATTTGGGCTAAGGCGGAAACTACCGCCACTTGAGTCAGGAAGAACGATTCCCCCGATAACTCCTCTAACGCCTCTAATATTTCCTCTAGCTTATTCGGGGTTTGACCTGTGGAAATGGTGCCTAATGCCCGAATTGACGCCAGTCGTAAAGGTTGAGGAACACCTAGCTTAGTGTACTCCATAATTACATCTAGCGCCTGGGGTGAAGACTTCATCTGACTCAATCCCGCGATCGCACCGGAACGCACGACTTCATTCCAACCTGCGCGTTCATTGAGAATCGTTGTCAACAGGTGCAGCACTTCGTCTGCTTTATCTTTCATACTCCCAGACGCCAGTTTACCCAGCACCATCGCCGCCGATGCTTCTACGTAATAGCTAGCATCTCCCCCTTCTAACAGATGGTTTAAGGCTTGATAACTTTCAACCGTTTTCACCTGACTCAAGGCTTCAACCACCGATCGCCGCACCCGCGCCTCTTTATCCTGCAAGCCAGCGACTAAAGCAACAGAAGCTTGATCCAGTTTGACTTTTGCTAATTGTTTAGCCACTTCGACACGCACCCCCCAGAACGGATCATCCGTCAAGGCTTGGGCTAAGGCTTGAACTACCTCTAATCCCCCCTTCTTCACTAACGCTTGGGCGGCGTAAATCCGGGAAACGGGGTCAGGGTCATATTTCAGTTGGGCTTTCAGTTCGGCTAACGGATACTCCAGCGTCACTGTTTTTAAGTAATTATTCCCCGCATCAAAACTAATAAACTGGGGCTTTGTCTCCAAGGGGAAATAGAAACTCTGTTCCCGTTCATGGATGCGAACCTTAAACGTTTTCAATGGGGAATCCGCGTCGGTGTAGCCAAAGGCGATGGGAATTTTTAGGTCAAATCGCTCATTTTTGCTACCATTTTGACTCTCTTTCACTTGAGTTTGCACAACCGTAACTTTCGCCAACTGGCTATCCCCATCCCAGGTGTAGCTAACTTTATAGTCGGGATGACCGCCTCGGAAGACATATTGATCGAACAGAAATAGAAGATTTCGACCCGTAGCTTTCTCAATTGCCCGTAATAAGTCAACGGTTTCTACAGTATTATGGGCATTATCTTGGACAAAGGTTTGGATCGTCTTCCAGAATAACTCATCCCCCAATTCCGCCCGAATCATATGATAAACACAAGCCCCTTTTTCATAAAGGTGGCGGTCATACAATTCAATCGCTTCTCGGTAAATATGAGTCACAATTGGGCGACGATAGCGGGAGGTGTCTTCGCTGATGTAGGTGCGGGCTTCATTGAGTAGGTAGTACGCCGCATCCTCTTTACCATACTCTTGTTCCGTCCACAAGACTTCCGTATAAGACGCCATTCCTTCCTTAATCCAAGCATGAGACCAATGCTTGATTACCACTAAGTCACCAAACCATTGGTGTGCCAATTCGTGGGCGACTAAGCTTTCGGTACGCATCCCATCCAGCGCCGCCCGTTCATCCAGTAAGCAGCGATCGGTGAGGAGGGTAGTGGAGGTGTTTTCCATCCCGCCAAAGATAAAGTCATCAACACAGACTTGGGCGTATTTGGGATAAGGATAGGGATAACCAAAGATATGACTATAGAATTCCATCATCTGGGGTGTTTTCCCCATACTGCGCCGCGCATCCTCTTCCCGCCCTTTTTCGACATAATAGGTAACGGGTTTTCCTTGCCATTCATCGCGAATTTCGGCAAAGTCACCTACCGCCAAGGTCATTAAATAGGTCGGATGAACGTGGTTTTGTAACCAGTGATAGGTTGTGCGATCGCCTGTTTCTTGAGTACCGATCAGTTCCCCATTCGATATCGCCATCAAGGGTTTCGGAACCGTCACCCGCAGTTCCGAACTGGCTAATTGACCCGGATAATCGAAGCAGGGGAACCAGAAGCGGGAGTCTTCATCTTCCCCTTGAGTCCACACCTGGGTGGGTTTGTTGGGGTAATCTGGGGTAGGAGTAATGAAATAGATACCCCGTTGCGGCTTCTCCACATGATACGCGATCGCGATTTTTACCTCTTTCCCCGCCTCAGTCGGGTGGCGAAGCTGGATCTGTAGTTGTTCCCCGTCACAGTCAAAGGGTTGAGATTCCCCATCAATCTGCACCGATTCAATCGTCAGGTTCACCGCATCCAGGACAAACTGACGGATATCATTCCGCACCGGCGTTAATGCGATCGCGCAAGTCCCCTCTAAGCGCTGCTTGGGGATATCCAAGACCAAATCCAGGAAAATATGATTCACTTGTCCCGGGCGATCGGGGTTGTAATGGGGTCTAGCACCGGGTAATTCAAAGGACTTGTGACCGTTTTGATCCGAATCAAAATAGGACTGTGGCATAAATGTGTCAAACGTTAACAGAACAACTACAGGTATCTCTTCCTTCCAGGGTAGCTTGTCTCCCCGACTCCCAGTCAATGCGAATCAAGGGTTTTAACGGGAAACTCTCTTAATTTTAAGCAATCACGGCTCAAAAAATTTATTCTATGTAGGGTGGGTTAGGCGGTGTTTCCATCAGGACAATAACTATTTAATGAATTATCCGCCGTAACCCACCAATATTAAGGCTGTAGCGTCTATCTGAACCGCTTGCCAGATTATTTCCACATCTGTATTAAAATAATCATGAATCAGTTTATCCCGCATTCCGGCAATATCTCTCCAAGGAATATCAGGATATTGATTTCTCACCGAATCAGGTATTCGCTTCACCAATAATTTCCATCGCTCTTGAAACCGCAAACACCTTCTCCAAATTTTGTGAGAAAGCTTCAAACTCAATACCTGCGGTAAACTGTTCAATAGCAGCAACAGCATCTAAAATATCCTGTAAATAGTCCTCCACTTGCCGTTTGGTCACAGGTAAACAACCTCCGCCAAAATCCGCTCTCCAATTCGAGGCTTCAAGCCTCCCTTATGCACCAGATCAACTTTAACTCCTAGGTTATCAGTAAGATAATTCTCTAAATTGACAAACTTTAACAAGCTGGGTGTCTGGGAAAACTCCACTAGCACATCAACATCGCTCGTTTCAGTCTGTTCTTTTCTCACATAGGAACCAAAAATACCGATTTCCCTAACCTGATAACGTTCCTGCAACACTGACTTATTTTGCCCAAGCCATTGCTTGATGTCCTCTAGAGTTTTCATCACCCCAATCTCACGTTGAGTCAGTACAGTGTTAATCTAGCTTACACCAATCCAGATGAGAACTTGAATAGTGGTGTGACACAGCTAAAGATTTTGCGGGTTTTATGGGCGCACGTCGGTGTTTATGGGCGCACGTCGGTGTTTATGGGCGCACGTCGGTGCGCCCCTACGGTTTCTGGGCGTAAGTTAATCTATTCAATTAAGTATGCCATGCCGTAATTGTGGGTTATATTTGGCGAGAATGTCATCAATAAAATGACTGCTTAATTAACCTTCGACTTTATTCTCAGTATATAGATCCACTTCGGTTAGGAGGCCAATATCGTTCCAAACCGAGTAATAGAAGTTGAGTGACAATTAAAATCCATCCCCGAATCACCTTACCTGAATAGACTTGACCAACTCCGGGCCAAAACGATGATAAGGTGACTGCTAGCCAAGGTTCTTTGTCAGACGTTGATTGAGATGAAATTTGCCCTGATTGAGACATAATTTTACCTATCGCCAGCCACGCGCACCAACCGAAAAACACGACAACGCATAACCCAGGTGAATTATACCAAAAAGGGTGAGGCTAGAAGGTAATATCGCCTCACCGCCAAATTAATTAAAGTTTTGGTGGTAATTTTATTATCCTAACTAAGCTGTCATGCATTTAAATTGGGTATTAGTAGCGAGCAAGATGCTCGCACTACAAGGCTTTCGCCATTATTGACATTAAGGTTTAAATGCCGAACAGCTTACGTTCCCCCTTTAAGCGGACACAATGTAATCCGAATCAATCGCACTCACTTGATTCCCATCCACTAATGCCTGATACACCATAGCCGCCACCTCCCCACGGGTAGCCGCTTTGGTTGGATCGAGTTTTTTGACATCAGGATGATTCACCACAATTTGTTTTTTCGTGGCTGTGGCGACTTCCTCCTTGCCATACTCCGGAATATCATCACTATCCTCGTAAAAATCTAAGGCATTCGTATCGGCTTCTGATAATTCTAATCCATTCACCAAAGACACCAAAACCTGAACCCGTTCGACATTATCTCCTTGGCGGAACATATCACCGGGATAACCGGACAGAAATCCGCCGCGATAAGCTTTTTGAATCACATCCTTTGCCCAAGACTTATCACTAACATCCAGGAAGTTCTTGGCTTCCCGTTTCGGTTCAGGGTCAAAGGCTTTAACTAATAACGCCGCATATTGGGCGCGAGTCATTTTTTCATTGGGTTTAAAAGTCCCATCACCAAACCCACTAATTAACCCTTTGTCAAGTAATCCTTCAATAAACGGTTTTGCCCAGTGGTTTTGAATATCGGGGAAGGTTTTGGGTTGGTTATCATCGGGACTAGCACTAACAATATAGTCTGAGTTAATCGCACTCACCTGATTCCTATCAACCAGCGCCTGATACACCATCGCCGCTACCTCAGCGCGGGTAGCATCTTTGGTCGGATCAAGTTGTTTGGTATCCGGATAACTCACCACAATTTCTTTCTTGGTTGCCGTGTTAACTTCATCTTTAGCATAATCCGGAATAGCGGCGCGATCGCTATAGGTACTCAACACCGTCCCATCACTTGCTGATAACCCCAATCCATTCACCAACGACACAATCACTTGCGCCCGTTGCACATTATCATTGGGTTTAAAGCTATTGTCCGGAAAACCCGACAGGAATTCACCCCGATAAGCC
The DNA here is from genome assembly GCA_964574085.1 of uncultured Coleofasciculus sp. Taxonomy (GTDB): domain Bacteria; phylum Cyanobacteriota; class Cyanobacteriia; order Cyanobacteriales; family Coleofasciculaceae; genus Coleofasciculus. The sequence goes on along the minus strand of CAZNNK010000027.1, from coordinate 10,976 downwards.
TGTTGAATCACAGTCTTTGCCCAAAAATCATCAGCAACATCAGTGAAATTGATCCCATCCCGTTTCACCGAGGGATTAAAGGCTTTCACTAATAACGCCGCATATTGAGCGCGGGTCATTTTTTCATCGGGCTTAAATGTGCCATCTGAAAAGCCACTAATTAATCCTTGATCCAGTAATCCTTGAATAAAGGGTTTTGCCCAGTGGTTTTGAATATCGGAGAAGCTATCCGGTGGTTGACCTCCATCATCATCATCTCCACCGTCTCCATCGTCATCATCGCCACCATCGCTAATACTGCCTTCAATTTGAACTGATCCACTCACTTGATTACTCGTCAACTGATTTCCCCAAGACACCAGGGTATTATCACTAGAGTTGAGAATCGCAAACTGGCCGTTGTTGCGAAAAATATTATTACCCGGATCATCTTGGCTTTTGCCTAAATCAGGCTCACCATTGCCCGTCACAGCTATACCGTAGTCTTGATTATCTTCAATGGTGTTATTTCGCAGGATAGGCTTAGAATCTTCAGAAACCCCAACTCCAAATCGGTTTTCGGAAATGAGATTATTGACAACTCGCGGTGTGGCATTCCCATCAATGCTAATCCCATAACCGGCTTTTTTACACGTATTATCTTTAATTTCCCCTTGAGCATTTTTGGTAAAGGAGATACCATTGCCACCATTATCAATGAAGTCATTATCAACAACGTTAGGTTTAGCGGTTCCGGTCGCTAAAACCCCTTCGCGATTACATTCTGTGAAGGTACAGTTTGTTATAGTCGGATCAGTCGATTCAATCCAAATCCCCGTACCTCGTGTGGCTTTATTCGTCACCGTAACACCGCGTACTTCTGTTGTATCTTCCAGTAAAAGAGTTATATTTTGTTGAGCCAGGGTGGGACTAATATACTCGCCATTCCCTTCAATTACAATACCATTGCCTTTATTTCCTTCATTGCCGACAAGTTTGACCCCAGATGGGACTTGCAGTGGGAAAATCTCACCACTCGTCGCATTATAGGTTCCCGCCGCCAGTTGGATGGTTGTATCGGCTTGGGCTTGTTGCAAGGCTTTGGACAAGGTTTTAAAGGGTGCAGATTGGTCACCCGTCGCGCTATCGTTTCCGGTAGCGGGATTAACGTAAAGAGTTTGAGCCATAATGTAATCTATCTATCGAAACAATAATGGGACTATTGACTGGAGATAATGGTGAATGCTTCCCAGCCTAGGCTCAACTCAGGGCAAAAATCATCCTTCATTAGGATGAAATTTAGCGCCTCACAGTTCCCTGGACTCAAATTTTACACTGTTGAGAGCAAATGTACTAACCTGAATCGCTGTCTCAGCTCTTTTTCAATCATTTCTGTAACAACCGCAGACATCTCTTTATCCAATTGGATAAAGCCAAAAAGCTTTCTGTGCCATGGCGGCTATAGTATAAGTAAAACTTTTCGATCTACTCCCCTGGCTTCCCCATCTCCGAAGTCAATAACGCCGGAATCGTAAAATAAAAGGTTGTTCCCACTCCCAAAGAGGATTCGACCCAAATTTCCCCACCGTGATGTTCCACAATTTTCTGGCAAATCGATAAACCAATCCCAGTTCCCGGATATTCTTCACTGGTGTGTAGACGTTGGAACACCTTGAAAATTCGTTCAAAATACGCCGATTCCATGCCAATCCCATTATCCTGAATCCGAAACACCCATTCATTAATCTCAGTCGGTTCTGGCGTATTCGGCGACAAAATAGCAAACTCATCACTCAATGCAGAAGGTTTTTGACGCAATTCTGCCGCAATTTTAATCTCCGGTGCAACCTCAGGAGCGCAAAATTTCAGGGCATTACTGATTAAGTTTTGAAACAGTTGTACCAATTGAATGCCATCTGCCATGACAATGGGTAAATGCTCGCAGGTAATCACAGCATCCTGCTGTTGAATCACACTGTCTAAATTCGCCAAAACAGACTCAACCACCTGATTACAGTCCGTTGGTTCAAACTCTTCCCCCTGAGTCTCAACTCGTGAATAGTTAAGCAAATCTTGAATCAGCTGTTCCATGCGATCGCCAGCTTGTAAAATCCGATTCATGTAGTGAGTGCCTTTGTCATCCAACACACCTTGGTACTTTTGGTAAAAAAGCTGACCAAAGGCTTTCATCGTTTGCAAAGGCGATCGCAAATCATGAGAGGCGATGCGGGCAAATTCTTCCAAGTCTTGATTTGAGCGGATTAACTCACCGTTGAGTTGCTGAAGTTGTTGATTTTGTTGCTGCAATTGCCGATTTTGCGCCACAATCTGCTGTTGCTGGTAGACAATCGTCAGTTGGTTATTCACCCGCGATAACACTTCTTTGACATGGAAGGGCTTAGTAATATAGTCTGACCCCCCCACATCAAAGGCTTTGACTTTATCCCATTCATTATCCAACGCACTCAAAAAAATGACGGGAATGTGCTGGGTGCGTTCATCGGATTTTAAATGCTGGCACAGTTCATACCCATCCATTTGCGGCATCATAATATCCAGCAAAATAAGCTGCGGCAACGCTTTTTCAATCCCCATTAATGCCATTTTGCCACTAATGGCATTTCTTACCCGATATCCTGCCTCAGTTAGAGTTGTCGATAACAGACGCAGATTGTTGGGCTGATCATCAACAATTAAAACATAGCCGGACTTCTTTGGGTTATTCATGGTAAAGGGGTTGCGTCAGGTGCATTAGGGTGTCAAACCGAAACTCATTGACCAAATCAGCAAGAGCTTCCGCCAAGGGCGTCTCAGATGCTGGAATTTGCCCAATCAGTTGATTCATGAGTTCATGATCAAGACTACTGGCTGCCTGATAGAGTTGTATGATCCACTCACTTGGCATTATCGCTAAATGTTCGGGTGTCAGCAACAATGGACAGGTTTTTCCCTCTGATGGAGACGTGGGGGAAGTAAACTCATAGCGATAGCGCACACCCAAATAGTCAGCCATTGTGGTTAAGATGGTTTCCTCCCGAAACGGCTTAATCACCACATCATTACATCCCACTGCCAAAAAACATTGCTGTTCTTGTTCAAAGGCGCTGGCTGTGACGGCAATAATCACCGTAGCTGGGGTAGCGCTTAAGGGGTCTGTTTGCCGCTCCTTGGTTCTAATCTGCTGGGTTGCTTCGTAACCATCCATCCCAGGCATCCGCATATCCATCCAAATCAGGTGCGGTTGCCAACGTTCCCACGCGGCTACAGCTTGTTGACCATTTTCGGCGACTTGTATCTCAAATCCTATAGGGGTAAGTAGCTGAATCAGAAGCTGGCGATTGCTGGGGCTATCGTCAACGATTAAGATACGAAACGTCGGTTGGTTGTCAGTGATCCCAATCACTCGTTTTTGTGAGACTGGAGGCGAAGCTTCACAGGCGAGTGCAAGTTGGATGGGGATACTAAATGTAAACGTAGTGCCTTGATCTACAACACTTTGAACCGTCAGTTCTCCGCCCATCAATTGTACAAAACCTTGGCTAATGGCTAAACCTAATCCTGTACCCGACTGAGCGTTTTTCCCAGATTGGGTTTGAATAAATGGCTCAAATAACCCGTCAAGTTCCTCGGGCGCAATGCCTAGCCCTGTGTCCCTGATCGAGAACAGTAGGGTGGGGGAATGGGGACATTTGTTCAGCGTCAGGGTTACCCCGCCTTGGGAGGTAAATTTAATCGCATTGTCGAGGAGATTAATTAAAATTTGACGTAATTTATTTTCGTCAGCTTGGATATATTGGGGAACCTCCTCTGTCCATTGAAAAAGTAGGGTTAATCCTTTCGTATTCGTTTTTAAGGAAAACATTTGCCTGAGGGTATCCAGCAAATGATATAAATTGAAGCTTTTAGAGTTGAGTGTCATACAACCCGCTTCAATTTTGGATAGGCATAAAATATCGTTGATTAATGCCAGCAAATGTTCACTGGATTGGCTAATAATGTTTAAATAGTTCCCTTGTTGGCGCGTGAGTCCCCCTCGGTTTTGCAGGAGTTGAGTAAATCCCAAAATCGCGTTGAGGGGGGTGCGGAGTTCGTGGCTGATATTTGCCAGAAATTCACTTTTAGTCCGGTTGGCGGATTCAGCCACATCTTTGGCTTGTTGCAATTGAACGCGATCGCTAACATCATGACTGACCATCACGCAAGCCTGGAGATTGGCTTGATCAAGGCAGTTGGTCACTATCCCCTCTAACCACGCCCAAGAACCATCTTGTCGTCGTAGTCGATACGCTAGGGAAAATGGAACACCGGGATTGTTGAGTAGGCGTTCCATGATAACTTTGACAGTAGGGCGATCCTCTTGATGTAGGGCTTGCCAAAAGCGATGTCCCCTAAACTCGACCGCTGAGTATCCCAGAAGTCGTTTTAAGTTAGGACTGTGGTAAAAAACCCGAAAGTCGGGATCGAAGAGAATCAGGAGTTCCGAGGAGTGCTGTACTAAAGCATTGAAACGAACCGTATAGGTACGAAGTTGCGCCTCAATGTTCTGGCGTTTTTGAATCTCTTGAGTCAGTTGGTTGTTGCGGCGTTCTAATTCGACGGTGCGTTCTTGTACCCGTTTTTCAATTTGGCTATTCAGGTATCGCCAAAGGGCTTGTGTTTGTTGGCGATTGCTGATTTTTTCAGATATGAAATTCATAAAATATAATTATAAACAGCATAAGAATTGCCCTAAACCTAGATAGCTAGGGATCTTTAGCGGGTCAGACTTGCTTTAACCATGAATTTGGTTTCCTATGCGAATTTCTGATTCAACGTATTCGCGAGATTCCTCGCCCTCAACTCTCGTAGGGCGAGGAGGGATAGCGGGATGCCGGAAGAATGAAGGCATCCAATTTTTTTAAGCTACGCATAAACCGTTACTTCTCCTGATTAACTCGACTTTACTAGGAGTAAATTGCCCGATACGTTTCCATGTGTAGCCGCAAACAGAAACCTTCTGAGCCTTTTTGGTATCGGTAAATCCGCTGACGTAGCCAATGTACGACTTCCCAGCTTTCTGTGCTCTAACCAAATCACCAATCCTCAGACCAAACGGGGTAATCGTTCCGCCCTTGCGCTTCCTGACTCCAGACTTGCCTGGAACTTCAAAATGCAGTTGACGACGGAAAAAGCCATACTCTTTTCCCCGCTTCACGGCACCAGGACGAGTAATAACTTTAAATGGGGAAGAAGTTACAGCAACGCTGCCCTTATGGGTATAACCGTGGGAACTAGAACCAGCGAATGGGACATACTTGATGAAATATCCACAAGCCAGAGTCACTCCATCAACCGCATGGGTTTCCGGTTTGGCTATGGACTTGTTAACTTTATCCTTCTCTAAGCCTAGCTGAGTTCGGAGTTGAGATGTGCCGTTTCCATCCTTTTGCCAACCGTGCCGGACATAGACGGGGGCGATTTTCTCCATTTGGGATATTGCCCAATTCTGACCTGTCATCACTGGGGAGAAACCTTTCCCAGACTTAGCGCGTTTGCGCTTGGTCTGATCTATGTCGGCTTTAACCCGCTCATAACCAATTGCTGCCACCGGGAAGATGGTCGCCAATTCTTTAACTGCCCTTAACTCCAATTGCCGTGAGGCTTTAATGGATGGGGGCAGCTTGCATTGTTTGCGGTTATCGAACCTGCATTGTCGATGGTTACGCTGCTTGAATGGGACATTCCGGTTAATCCGACGTCCCCGGCGAGACCGTCGCAACATGGCGCGGGTTTCCATTCGTTTTTTCACCCGCCCAAATGGGAGGATCAGATGTAGTTGTAGCAGGGTACATTTAGCCGACTGGACGCCAATACCGGAATAAGACTTACAAGGGAGCACTCCTACCGCGATTGGTTGTACTTCCTCAGCCGATGGTGGTTCGGTGAGTTGAACATAGTAAACGCCCAAGTCCGACCATCTTCCCACCGCCTTGCCTTCTTTGACCCACCGTGGGACCCTGGAGGGCTTAGTAGGCATCAGAGGCTTACCTTCTTTGCTAACTACTGGAACACGATTCATAGATATAATCCACTCGTGTGATGTTTGCGTCTCTTAAGGCATTGGTAAGGGTGTGTCCTGGAACTACCCAGTGTCTAGAGATTCCTAGACCTACATTTAAGCCGAACTAGAGAAGCGTTCGGAAGTGGTTGTCCCCTACCAACTCATGCCCTTATTCATGACTTCCTGACAGGTTATCTCTGCCAATCCCCGTCCTCACGAAGTAGGGCGGGGTTCATGAAATTGTCTTTGTTTATTTACTTTATGATTTATAGTAGCTTAAAGCGCTATCTCATCCAATCGGGTGAAATTTAACAAGACAAAGATAGTAATAGTCCTCCACAGTTGTTCATCGGTTCCACAACAGTAACCTTAACCTCTTCAAATTCTGAAAATTGTTGTGGCACAAGTCTCGCCTAGTCCCTGTCCAATAAACTCTACTCCTCCAATATAATACCGAGCTAGGTTAAATGCTTTACAGTGACATAGATCACATATTTTTTGTGAGATTAAGCAAAATTGAGAATCTGGGGAACGCCAAGATACTGGCAATAAAACGTTTCTTTTTCATATCATGTTTAGACTGTATAGTAAAACATCAAAGGCTTACTGTTCCCTATTCCCTATTCTCTTAGGATAAAACTGATTACTTCCTTTGAGTTAAATTAATAATTTGATCAAATTGAAAATCATCGATTAATTGGATTAGAGATATTGCCAAATTAGCCTGAGTGTCGGGAATTTGCTGAACCAGTTGACGCATAAGTTCCTCATCAAGACTGCTGGCGGCTTGATTGAGTTGAACCCGCCACGTTTCCGGCATTCCTCCTAAGCTTTCAGATGTCAAGATTGGCAGAGAATCCCCGGAGTCTAATGATACAACTGACGTGGCATCGTCGTAGAGATAACGCACCCCTAAATGTTGTGCCATTTTCTCAAAAATGATATGGTCTTGAATAGGTTTAATTACAAAATCATCACAACCGACGGCTAAAAACGACTGAATCTCCTCCGTAAAAACATTGGCAGTAATGGCAATAATCACTGTCGCCGAAAGGTCACTTGGTAACATCTCTCCCCTATCCCGTTGACGCCGTTCTTGGTGGCGAATCCATTGAGTAGCGTCTTTGCCATCCATGACAGGCATTCGGATATCCATCCAAATTAGATGAGGTTGCCAACTGTCCCATATTGTGATGCCTTGTTGACCATTTTCCGCAGATTGCACCTCAAATCCGACAGTCTCTAATAGTTCACACAACAGTTGACAACTGGTGGGATTATCTTCTACCACTAAGATGCGATAACTTGGTTGTTCAGGCGCAATCCTGAGAACGCGATTTGGGTGAGAAGCAGAACTAACTTCAGTGGCTTTAGCGGGAGTAATCGGAATCGAAAATTCAACTAAGGTACCTTGTCCCAGTTGACTATTGATGGTAATCTCTCCTCCCATCATCTGGATAAATCGCTGTACAATCGCCAACCCTAAGCCTGTCCCGGTTTGAGAGTCTTTCCCCACTTTTGTCTGAACAAATGGCTCAAATAAGGAATCGATTTCGCCGGGAGCAATCCCTTGACCTGTATCCCGAATTGAAACCTGTAGATTGTTTAACTCATCCATGTCCAGGGTTAATGTCACACTACCCTTGTCTGTAAATTTAACGGCATTATCCAGCAAATTGATTAAAACTTGACGTAATTTATTGTCGTCCGTTTGCACGTAGCGGGGAACCTGGGATGAGCGTTGGGTGATGAACTCTAAACATTTATGGGCAGATTTAACCTGAAACATCTGCTTGATTGTATCGATTAACTGATACAAGTCAAAACTCTTGAGTTCGATTTCCATTTGTCCGGCTTCAATTTTGGACATGGATAGGATATCATTAATTAATGCCAGTAAATGCTCACCGGAACGATTAATAATACCCAGATAGTTGTGATGTTGAGGAGAAAGAGAACGCTCATGGCTGATCAGTTGCGTAAACCCTAAAATAGCATTGAGAGGCGTTCTCAATTCATGACTCATATTGGCAAGAAACTCACTTTTAGCGAGATTAGCGGCATCTGCTTCGTCTTTGGCTTGTTGCAGGACAATTTCCGCCCTTTTGCGTTCAGTAATATCCAGGTAAGCTATAGCTACACCATAACCCGGTAACGAAATCGGGGCAGCCGTAACCGATAACCAGACAATTTCACCATTCGGTTTATGGATTCCCGCTTCCGAGTTTTTCACCACTCGATTTTCAGTTAAGGCAATCACACTGGCAAATTCATGGCTAGGCATGGGTGTACCATCGGGTCGAATTCCTCGCCATTCCGGGGCATTATATTGGCGTTGAGTTTGTTGGCAAATGGAGATGCCTAAAATGGTTTCTGAGGCAGGATTGGCTTCAATGATATGTCCGGTTTCATCCGTGATAGAAAAGCCAATGGGTAAGATATCAAATAGGGTTTGGTATTTCTGTTGACTTTCCTGTAATGCCAACTCCATCCGCTTGCGATCGCTAATATCTGTAATTAGGGCATAATAGCCTTGGATGGGGCGAGGACTGTCTGAATTTGCCGAGTCAGCAAAGGCGGGAATTAGGGTGGCGACCACATAGCGAGTTCCACCAGAACTGTAAGGAATCTCAGTCTCATACATAACAAACTCACCCCCAAGTACTCGTTCTAAATACCCACGCACCCGCTGATAAGCATCCTCTCCAATCACCTCAGGAACAGTCTTGCCGCAAATCGCCTCCGGTGATAATCCAAACCAGGTTTGATAGGTTTTGTTGGCAAACTGATAGCGTAAATCGGTATCCAGATAAGAAATACAAACGGGTAAAGCATCTGTAATTAATTGCAGTTGGTCTTGTGCCTGTTTGCGTTTGCGAATCTCTTCCTGTAATTGTTGAATAGTACGGGTTAAACTGCGGTTTTTTGCTTGTACGGTAATCCCTAATTCTGCATTTGCCTGTTGTAGGGCTGCTTCAACCTGCTTGCGTTCCGTTAGATCAAAGGAAACACCAACAATACCGATAAATTCACCTGTTTCATCATGAATAGAAGAATTGGTGACCTGCACTGGGAATATCGTGCCATCTCGATGTTGTACCCAAAATTCACCTGACCAACTTTCCCCCTGTTGCAAGTAACTGATAATTGCCGTGGCTTTTTCTTGAGCAGTTTGAGGGGAGAGAACCTCGACAATTGAACGACCCATGATTTCTGTCGCTGACCACCCATAAAGGGTTTCCGCAAAGCGATTCCAATAGGTAATAATGCCGGATAAATCTGTCGCGATAACCGCATGATTGACTAAATCTAAAAGGCGTGCCTGAAAATAGATAGCGGATTCAGCCCGTTGGCGTTCACTGATTTCTTGCTGAAGGTGTTGATTTGTCCTGACCAGTTCCGCTGCCCGCTGTTCAACCAAGTCTTCTAAATGATTACGATAGTCTTGTAATTGACCTTCAATTTGCTTGCGTTGGGTGATATCTTCAACGATGCCAATTAAAGACTGGGGCGCACCGGAAGGTTCCTGTAATCGAGTGGTATGAATTTGTACCCAAATCACTCTCCCCTGTTTATGGATGTACCGCTTTTCCATGGAATAGCGGTCAATTTCCTTGGCTAAAAGTTGACGTACATAGGCTTCATCTGCCTCCACGTCATCGGGATGGGTAATATCTTGCCAGGTTTTCGCTAAGACTTCCTCACAAGTGTAGCCAATGATATCCGCAAATTTTTGATTGACCACAATAAACGAGCCATCCAGAGTCGCTTGAGCAATACCCACCGCCGCTTGATCAAAAATACCGCGAAATCGTTCTTCACTCACTGCCAAAGTATGCTCAACCTGGCGACGTTCGCGAATTTCTTGTACTAATTGGGCATTAATCTGTTGTAATTCGGTTGTCCGTTCTTTGACCCGTTGTTCGAGTTGGCTATTCAGTTCTCGGATTTTCACTTCAGCCTGTTTACGTTCGCTTATATCATGACAGGTATAAAGAATGGTTCCCCCATTAATGGCAACCTGCTTCACATTAACCAGTAAATCATGAACTCTGCCGGATTTATCGGTTATTTGCCACTCAAGGTTGGTGATTTCTTGGTCGGCTTTTAGTTGATTTAAGTCAACTAAATTGTCTCCTAAAATGTGGCGAATGTTACCCAGTTTTTGGGTCTCTAGCCGCGAATATCCAAAAATAACATGGACATTGGGACAAACAAACGTAAAAATTCCCCAATCATCGGTCATGAATACGGCATCAGAAATGGCACTGAGAATAATTTCATTTAATGCCTCTGTCTGCGTTTGAGACTCTGAAGCCCAAGTATGTAGTTGTCTCTGAGTTTGGGTATGAGTAAGGGTTAAGCGCAAGGAATGCTCGATTAGGGGAGCGTTGAGTTGGTTATAGACTAAATAGTCTGCTGCTCCCTTTTTCAATGCGGTTAAGCCGATTTGTGGGGAAGGAGTTAGGACAATGACTGGAGATGTAGTCCCTGATAATGCCTCGGTTAACCCATCATCACCCTCGACTCCAGCGAAACCCGAATCAATTAAATAAGCATCATAATGTTGAGATTGAGCGCGAACTATAGTCAACGCCGTTTCCGGGGTGGTTACCCAATCCAAGTGAACATGAATTGTGTCCAGGTTCTTGAGTAACCGATTGATTCGGTTATAATGAGTTTCGTCCTCATCAACGAAAAGAACCTTGACGGTTTCAGATATCATAGTTGGTAAAAGTATAGTCAAATATAGACAGACTAAATTTCATTGCAGAAATTCCCTTCGCTTTTACTTTGAGAGATTAATTCTCCTTGGGTGAACTACGCACCTCTCTATCCCATAGCGGTTAAACGCATTTGGGAATGCTTTTCGTAAAATATTGTAGGCACATAAGACATCAGATTGAACAAGAACCCCTTGATCTGTACGATATAAACCTCGTTTAATTCTTTTTCC
>CAZNNK010000026.1:15793-17467 GCA_964574085.1 uncultured Coleofasciculus sp. | reverse complement strand
TGACAAATGACAAATGACAAATGACAAATGACAAATGACAAATGACAAATGACAACAAATTACCAAGGACTACCAACCATAGTAAACGCACTCCAGTAATAAGGATGTTGAAAGTTACCATCTCCGAGTCTGGCTAATTCAGGTGGTAACGGGACTGACTTATCACCTGCAATCAGTTGTCCCCCTTTGACATAGACTTGTCCTTGTAACATTGCCAGTTGAGTTTGTCGCAGTGCTTCTGCTTTAATCGGAGCTTGTTTGAGGGTTTGATAGAGTTGGGTCATTAATCCTAACGTTCCCTCATCACTGACATACCATAAACTGCCTACGGCTGATTTTGCGCCCGCTTGAACCGCTAATCCAGCAAACCCTAATTCCGCTTCCTCATTCCCCAACGCCGTGCGACAAGCACTGAGAACTAAGAGTTCAACGGGAGGATTATTCCAGTCTAATTGAGGTAATTGATTGAGTCGCAGCTTTCTGTCCCAAAGTTGGATATACGAGTTATTCGGTTCTCCCGATTGGAAATTAGCATGAGTGGCTAAGTGGATAATGCCAAAAGGTTGCTGTTGACGTTGTTCTTTGAGATTTTCTAGCGTAAATGTCTCGTTAAGAAAAGATTTCCCTTTCCACAGCGATTGGGTAATAGCTGATAATTCTACCGGAACAGCAGGTAAAGGTTTTTGATCCGTAAATTGTGCGGCTCCCATGGCTAAAACATCCAGGTTTTCAATGGGGGCGTAGTTCGGATTAACTAGGCTTAAACTCGGCATTAAACCAACACTGTATTTCTCTATCAAAAACTGTTGACCATCGTAAAGAGCCGCTATAGGAATAGAGCGTAAGCCGTAGTCTACTAGGAAGGTTACGTTTTCAATACCGAGAGCTTGTAGTTCATCGTCCATGGGAGCCACGAGCCAATCATAAAGTTGTTTCCCCGGAGCAATGTAGCCTTTACGACTGCGAACATTGGTGACTTCTAAGCGAAACTGATCCGCAATGTTGAGAACTTGTTGGCGAGTGATTTCAGGGATTCGTTTGCGAATGGGTAATCCATTAGCTGTAACCAGGAGTAATTCTAATTGGTCTTCAGGATTACGGGTTTTGGTAGGAGAAGTTTGGCTTGATGATGAATTTTCGGTTTGATTAGAACTCTCTGGTGGGACAAAACTGATATAAAGCAGTGAAGATTTAACGTCTGTCATTTGCTCTATGTTGCTGAGAATATTCCGGCTTTGGGCGAGAGTAACTAAGGGAATATCAGTAGGTAAGCCTAAATAGTCTACAAATTGTCGGGTAAAGTTTTCCTCTGAGGCGTCAACGGATTGAAGGGATGAGTCAGAAGTACCTGATGATGAGGCTTCGCTGGATGAGTTATTAGTGGGTGTGGATGAAGTGCTATTCGTTTCATTGGAGGGAGTTTCAGTGGAGACGGATGGATTACTATTGGTTTCGCTAGGACTAGGATTGCTGGAGTTAGTCAGTTGATTTGTCGGTTCAGAGAGAGTTGTATCGCTGGAATTATTCAGATTATCTTCTGGGTTTAAGGAATTGGTCTCACTGGGATTATCTTCTGGGTTCAGGGAATTGGTCTCACTGGGATTATCTTCTGGGTTCAGGGAATTGGTCTCACTGGGATTATCTTCTGGGTTTAAGGAATTGGTCTCACTGGGA
>CAZNNK010000026.1:0-15693 GCA_964574085.1 uncultured Coleofasciculus sp. | reverse complement strand
ACTGGGATTATCTTCTGGGTTTAAGGAATTGGTCTCACTGGGATTATCTTCTGGGCGAGAAGGACTTCTTTCGTAAGTTATAATTGGAGACTCTTCCTCACCTTCAGAAATGAGTTGATCAGGATCAATCTGCCAATCAGCGTCCTCATCAAGATCGGGAGATATTATAGCAACTGGATTAATCAGGGGATTGGTTTCCGGATTCGTAATTGGAGGAGTTTCTGGATCAGTTCCCGGATTCGTAATTGGAGGAGTTTCTGGATCAGTTCCCGGATCAGGAATAACTGCATTTTCAGTTCTCGTAAACAGACCCTGATTTCTCAATTGCTGCTCTCCGGGAATGATATTGTTATATCGAATGCTACCCCCAGCGATCAACTTTATACGACCTAACTCACCCTCTCCCCGTTGAGAAACATCTATAGTCCCGTTGATATTAATATCGCCCGAAGCGGATAATTCTACAGAACCGCTATCACCAGTATCATCTTCACTTGTGGATATATTGCCAGGTCTATTTACAGATATATTGCCGATAATGATATTACCTGAATCAGCCTCCAATAGTATCGAACCAGCATTACCAGAACCATTGTCATTTGTATTTATACCATTGTTGATAGTAATGTTCCGAGAACTCGATAAGGTGACCGAACCTGCATTGCCATCATTCTGATCGTTAGTAACTATGTTATTTGCCAGAATGTTGCCAGCGGCAGATAAATTTACATTACCCGAATTACCTAAACTTTGATCACTTGTATTAATCGTGCCATCGATAGTAATATCACCAGTAGCATTTAATATTACAGAACCAGCATCAGTTGTCGGCACAGAATTAGACGTCGTGATATTCTTAACGGTAATATTTCCGGGTGACGATGGACTCCCTGTAGAGGTAAAACTTGTGTTTCCAGCGTTGGCGGGAAGATTGGGGGGATTATTTAAATCTGCTGGGTTTAAACCTGCCCGCAAAATTACAGAGGGAGAGTTAGCCAAGAGTCGAATATCTGGATCAGGATCAGAAACTGAAAACATAGTATCGGGTCCAGTAATTGTAATATTCCCGCCGGTAATACTACCTGTTGTTTCTATTTTCAGTGCCACACCATTATAATCACCAAACGTAACATCCCCATCAACGCTAATAATCGGATCAAAATAACTAACAAAATTCCCAGGATTACCAGCTAAATTCAGCAGCGAGAAACTGCCCCCACTGGTAAAATGAGCATCGCCTGAAATATCTCCATCGCTGACTAAGCTAAGATCGCCGCCACTTTGAAAAGGCGTTTGGGGATGATTCAATGCCAAAATATCAATGGTATTATTCCCTTGAATATAAAGATTGCCTCCAGCTTGAGCAAGGAAAGGATGGGTTACACTATCGCGCACTCGCACCGTATCTTGTGCCAATAAATTCAAGTCACCTGTGGTTTGTAACTGACTCTCAACTAAGGTTAGGTTATGCTGTGCAGATAAGGTAGCTGTCTCAGCAATAACGTTTTTGGCAACAATATCTCCAGGTTCAATCGGAATCCTAGACGCTGAGATTTTTGCTGTTCCACTGCTATTGACTCCAACGTCTGGAACCTCAACTGAACCTGTCAGCAATTCCGGTAAAGATAGGGGATTAATGGGTGTCTCTCCCGCCGGAACTTCTAGACTCAACAAATGTCCAGGTTGGCTGAGGCGGACTGTACTCTCACCGGGAACGGTGGTAATGGTAATCTGTCCGTTAGCGGCTTCCAAGTTACCTGTACTCACCACTGTACCGCCAACTAAGCTTAAATCTTTGCCAACCTCAAGATTACCCCCATTGACAATCGCCCCAGGGTGGGACGTGTTGAACCTGAAAGCGTTTGGCTGACCCACAAGAGAGGTATAATTATTGGATGCGATCGCACTAAACCAATTCTCCCCAAACCCAATCCCTGTCGCTGTTGTCGCCGTAAAGGATGCAGGTACATCTAACCGGGCATTTTGACCAAACACAATCCCCGCCGGATTCATCAAAAATAGATTGGAATTGCCTCCTGTTACCTGAATTAACCCATTAATTAACGAAGAATTTCCCCCAGTTACACGGGATAAAATATTTTGTATGTCAGGATTCGTTATAAAATTAGCTGTCTGGTTTGCGTCTAAACCAAACTCACTAAAACTGTGAAAAAGATTAGCGCCATCTCCAGATGTTTGACCACCAGTAATCGTGAATTGATTTCCACTAGCGTCTACTTGAGTATTTGTTCCATCATTGGCTGGGATCGGTTGTGCCTCAACGCCGGTGGGAAAGAATCCTAAAACTAACGTCCATAGTAAAATACGATTGACTTTACTATTTTCAGTTAGCCAAGTTAATAACTTGGTCAGATGCCATCTTTCCTTAGTTAACCTCACAGCTATTTTCCTCTGATTCATGGGTCGCCGCTTGATCAATCAAGACTCAATTGAGTTGGTTAAATTATGATTGATGATAGTGAAATATAAATCGCTTCAAAATATAAGTCTTAATCAAGAGTTTAAAGACGTTTAGGAGATCAATACAGTGCGATTTTATTTTGTTCAATTACTTAGTCTGAATTAGAGATTATGAATAACAAGCAATAACTTGTCTCACTTCTTATCTATTTATTCAATATCTGCAACCCCGGTGCTGGTCAATGTAATTCACCATTCAATCCTTACGATTGATTTCCGGATAATTCTCCATCAGCATCAATAATTTAATCTATGCCTTATTTTTAGGATAGCATCGTATATTGTAGAGTTGCTAAACTTCATTAAAACTTCATTGACAGATTGTCCAAAGTGTAGATTGTGTAAATCAACTGAACTGTATTAAGTTCTGTGGATATGCCTCAAACCCTTATATAAAGGTAGCTTGCTTCTCGCGAAGCGAGAATAGCATTTTTATTTGAGATGTGGAAATCACGATGGTAGACAAAGGCAACAGACAAAACCTCGACCCTTTGACAGGCTCAGGACATCGCTTACCTCGACGGTCAGTGAGCCTAGCCGAACTGCGCTCGGTAACACGCTTGGTGTATCATGGGTAAGCTGTCATGCATTTAAATTGGGTATTAGTAACGAGCAAGATGCTCGCACTACAAGGATTTCGCCTTAATTGATATTAAGGTTTAAATGCCGAACAGCTTAACAGGCAGCAAGAAGAAAGAGTTACAGGTATTTTAGGTATGATTAGAAACTAGCGTTGGATTTCATGAATGATTTAAAATGCTATATGACAAATGACGAATGACCAATTACCAGGGACTACCAATCATTGTGAACGCACTCCAGTAATAAGGATGTTCAAAGGTTTGATCTCTTAACCTAGCAAGTTCCGGTGGTAAAGATATCATGTCCTGAGTGGTAATCAGTTTTCCATCTTGTGTATAAACTTGCCCGTTGAGCATAGCTAGTTGAGCTTGGCGCATAGCTTCTGCCTTAATTGGAGCTTGTTTGAGCTGCTGATAAAATTCAGTTATCAACCCCAAGGTTCCTTGATCACTCACATACCACAAACTCCCCACCGCCGACTTAACTCCCGCTTTAACAGCTAACCCAGCAAAGCCTAATTCCGCTTCCTCATTCCCCAATGCCGTGCGACAAGAGCTTAGCACCAATAACTCTACCGTTGGCTTGTTTAAGCCTAACTCAGACAGTTGATTAAGTCGCAGTTTACTATCCCAAAATTGGATATAGGAGTTACTCAGATCTCCTGGCACGAAATCAGCATGAGTTGCCAAATGAATCATGCCATAAGGCTGACGGTTTTGCTGTTGTTTTAGGTTATTCACCGTGAATGATTCATTGAGAAACGATTTTCCCTGCCATATATCCTGGGTGATTTCTGATAACTCTACTGGCACAGCTGGTAATGGTTGTTTATCGGTAAATTGCGAGGCTCCCATTGCCAGAACTTCCATGTTGGTAACAGGCTCATAACGGGTATCAGTGAGGCTAAGACTCGGCATTAAACCAACACTGTACTTTTCGATGAGAAACTGTTCACCATCATAGAGTGCCGCCACTGGAACGGAGCGCAAGTTAGTATCGAGAAGGAAAATGAGATTTTCGATCCCTTGACCTTGAAACTCATCTTCCAACGGCTTCACCAACCAGTTGTAGAGTTGCTGTCCCGGCACAATATAACCTTTTTGGCTACGGACATTGGTGACTTGCAAACGAAATTCATTAGCAACTTTCAGGACTTGCTCACGGGTTACTCCTTCTACTTTTTGGCGAATTGGGGTTCCTTGAGCAGTTACCAGCAGTATTTCTAACTGATCTTGAGGACTTGGAGTTGGGAAGGGTACATTTGTTGCCTCATCAGTAGCAATCGTTTGGGGGGCAAAACTGACATAGATGAGTGCGGGTTTAGCTCCCGTTGATTTTTCAGTATTAGCGAGAATTTCCCGGCTTTCTGCTAGGGTTCTCAGGGAAATATCTCCAGGTAGCTCTAAATATTCCTCGAATTGTCGCGTGAATTTTTCTTCAAACTCAGCCACAGAATCCGTTTGAGTTGAATCTATCGGCGGGTTTGTTTCGGATTGCTCTTGGGTTGTAGTAGATTGGTTGTTGTCAGAGGGGGATTGGTTAACTTGGTTGTTATCACTCGGTTCATTACTACTTGGGTTTGTACTATTTAGATTAGGTTCAGGAATTGGTTCCGGTTCAGGATTGGGTTCAGCTTCCGGTTCAGTAATCGGTTCGGCTTCAGTAATCGGTTCAGGATTGGGTTCGGCTTCAGGTTCAGTAATCGGTTCGGCTTCAGATTCCGGTTCAGGAATTGGTTCAGCTTCAGGAATTGGTTCAGCTTCAGGAATTGGTTCGGCTTCCGGTTCCACTTCAGTAATCGGTTCGGCTTCAGATTCCGGTTCCACTTCAGTAATCGGTTCGGCTTCAGATTCCGGTTCCACTTCAGGAATTGGTTCGGCTTCAGTAATCGGTTCCGGTTCCACTTCAGGAATCGGTTCCGGTTCAAGAATTGATTCGGCTTCAGGAATCGGTTCCGGTTCAGGAATTGGTTGAGGAATCCGTTCATAAATCAGTGCAGGAATCCGTTGATAAATCCGTTCGGGATTGGGTTGCGGTTGGGGATTGGGTTGCGGTTGGGGATTGGGTTGCGGTTGGGGATTGGGTATGGGGTTGGTTTGGTTAGGTGTGATCTGAAGCTGACCCCTATCGCCTGGTGGGAGAGCCGTCTGATCGATATTGCCTGGTGTAATCGAACCCCCTGCTGTCAAGCTTACGTCGCCTGAATTACCTTGTCCTTGCTCACTAGCATCTATATCATTGATGCTGATATTACCTCTAGCTGTTACTGTTACAGAACCCGCATTCCCTTGTCCTTTATCACTTGTGTTGATAGTGTCAGTCGTAATATTTCCTTGAGCCGACAGATTGACAAAACCAGGCTCGTCTCTACTACCTCTACTTGTAGTCGCCGTTATAGTATCCGTAATAATGTCACCAGTGGCAAACAATATTACAGGGCCAGCATTAGCTTGATTAAGTATAGAAACTTCATCGGAAGTGTTAATATTTCCTACATTGATACTTCCTGGTGGCAGCGATAACGGTGATCCTGGTGTTTGAAAATTGGTTGAGCCTTCAGTTGCAGGAACGTTAGTCGAATTTACCGAATCCAACCCGGCTCGCAAAATTAGTGTTGGTTGACTGGTCAAAAGCTCCAAATCTGAATCAGAAATTCCCTCAGTAGCATCAAGAGAATCATCGGGTCTAGTAATTGTAATATTGCCCCCCTGGATACTACCTGTCGCCTCTACTAAAAGGGCTGCACCTGTGTAATCACCAAACTCAACATCACCATCAACCCGAATAATTGGGTCGTAAAGGCTAACAAAATTACCTGGCTCACCGGACAAATTCAGAATCGAAAAATTGCCCCCACTGGTAAAGTGAGCATCGCCAGAAACATTGCCATCACTGACTAAACTAAGATTACCACCACTTTGAAACGGTGTCTGCGGATGATTTAGGGCTAAAATATCAATACTCTGATTTCCCTGAATGTAGAGATTTCCCCCAGCTTGGGCAAGAAACGGATTAACTAGACTATCCCGCACCCTCACTGTATCCTTGGCTAGCAGATTTAAATCTCCCGTTGTCTGTAACTGACTCTCTACTAACGTCAGATTCTGTTGAGCGGATAGTGTAGCCGTCTGGGAATTCAAATCACGCGCCACGATATCCCCATTTTCGACAGCGATACCTGACCCAACTAATTTGACCTCTCCACTACTACTCACCTCCACACCTGGTATCTGACCACTCCCGGTTAATAGCTGAGGCAAATTCAGGGGAGTTAATGGGATTGAAGCAGAGGGTTGAACCTCTAAACTCAGCATATATCCAGGTTGGCTAATCCGCACCATACTCTCACCAGGGACAGTGGTCACACTAATTCCTCCGTCTGGTGCGGTTAAGCTACCCGTACTGACAACCGTACCCCCCATTAAGCTTAAATCTTGTCCGGCTTCTACCCCCAAATTCCCCCCATTCACAATTGACCCAGGGTTGGCGGTGTTAAACGTAAAAGCATTGGGTTGACCAATCAATGTGGCATAATTATTTGCCCCTTGTGCATTAAACCAATTATCGCCAAAACCAATACCCGTAGCCGTTGTAGCGGTAAAGGATGCGGGGACGTTAAGTTGAGCATTGTCACCAAAGACAATACCCGCAGGATTCATTAAAAATAGATTAGAATTTCCCCCTGTCACTTGCAGCACCCCATTAATGACGGAAGGGTCGCCCCCTGTCACACGGGACAAAATGTTTTTAATAGTAGGATCAGAAATAAAATTAGCGGTTTGGTTTGCCTCTAAACCAAATTCGCTGAAGCTATGAAAACGATTCGTCCCATCCCCAGAGGTTTTCCCGCCAGTGATGTCGAAGCGATCGCCATTGGTTGTGACCACAGTTCCCGTACCATCTGGTGCTTCAACAACCGATTGAGCCAGCCCCGGCGTTGGTAAACCTGCCAGGAGTAATGTTAGCAGTAGATAATGGGTTCGTTTCCTTTTTTTATTGGTCATGGCAAATAGATTGGCAACCACCAACCAGCAATTGGTCAATACTGTTGTGTTCATCTTGTCTGTCATTGGTTGTCGCCTATTCTAGGGTCATAACTGCTCATAAAAATGACGATTTTGAAGCTATTTAGTTTCCTTGTTTTTAGCAATTTATAGGGTAGTTTAGTGATTTTTATGC
Source organism: uncultured Coleofasciculus sp. (assembly GCA_964574085.1). Lineage (GTDB taxonomy): Bacteria > Cyanobacteriota > Cyanobacteriia > Cyanobacteriales > Coleofasciculaceae > Coleofasciculus. The sequence goes on along the minus strand of CAZNNK010000026.1, from coordinate 8,451 downwards.
TTCATGAAACCTTAATAAAATATAGTTTTGGTAAAGTTAACGCTTTAGCATTAACATGCAATATCCTTTTTTTAGTCCCCCTTAAAAATATTATAAATAATTGTCAGACTTATGGGACATTTAAGGTATACCCCATTTGGGTTAATTTCTCCTGTGGAGATTTGGACAATTTGGCAGCATGTCAGGCTACAGCTCTCATCCCCAGCTCTTCTCTATCTCCCTTCAATGCTATAAAGCCCAAACGCTGACCAGCCTAGGTGTTTAGCTTAAAATGCGTTAATTTAACGTATAACGAATTTAGATTGAGCAATAAACAGTGAAAAATTATATACTGGAATATGTTGAAGCATTAAAGTTTAGGGCTGATGAAACTAAAAGGGCGGGTCACTGCTTATCTACCGGAAGAAATCCAGAGAGCCTTGGAACAGTGGGCAGAGGAAGAAAGTCGGTCACTGAGTAGCCTAGCAACCTACTTGTTAACTCAGGCTGTCAAAGAGCGTCAACAACAACAAAACCAGTCAAATTAGGGCTTGCTGAATACGTGTTGTTGGTTAGGGAAGGGAACAGGCAACAGGCAACAGTTTCAATCCCTGTCTCAGGAAGATTCTGCGATCACTAAGGCAGACAATGCTTGAAAGCTTTATCTGGTATACTTTCTACATTCATGCAGCTAGCCCGACTTATCAGCCAATTGGCGTAAAAGATTAAGAAGTTTTGCTGAGGCGGGAAGCCATCCTCAGAGGACACAATTGGATGTAGGGACAAATCAGAACCTGAATGGTTTAGGGCTTGGGCAATTTGAGGAACCAGCACGCTACCTCAAATATGATGCACAAGCCCTCTCTCTATTTACTGATTCGGCTCAGATTCGGCGGGTTGGTTAGCCTCTGATGGCTGGCTAAAGTCTAGCAGGGATTGAGTCCCCGGAAAATAAGTTGCCCAAAACGAAACAATAGGACGCCGTTTCCAGTTTTGACGACTCACGTCGAGCAACAAAATCGGAGCGATCGCGTTATTATGTTGTCCAATAATCGTCACAGCGACATCAGTGACCAATATATCACCATCGAAACTGCGTTGGGCGGCGGCTCTAGCAACGGCTTCAGCGCGGCGGAGAAAGTTAGAATAACTTTCCTCGGGTTGACTAATCAGAGAGACTTCGACTCGTGCCGTGTAAGCTTGAGCCATCTCAGGAGCGATCGCGGCGGTGATTAGCCAACTGATACTGGTACAACCGACCAACACCCATAAACCGAGTGGCGCAATTTGTTTTCGGGCAATTGACTGGATCATTGGGGTAGACGACAGGTTATGAAACAGAAATTTTAACAGCAGACGTTGCCTGGGATAACCCCTGAAGGGCAGATTGTTGATGATTCTTCAAATCTCCCCATTGGAGACGATTTCAGCGTTATCCTGACGGACAGGCGGCGAAGACTATAAAATGATTTTGTCTGTAATGTCTTGATCAAGACTGAATCGTTAGTGCGACAAGACGATGGCAACACTGATCAAGTTCCAGCCGCCAACGTCGAAACCCAAAACCCATGGCAAATTACGCTTGCGTTGCAATTGGCATTAATCGCTATCAGTTTTTACCGCCCTTAAACTACGGACAGGCGGATGCTCAAGCCTTGTGGCAGTTTTTGGTGCAGCAGGGGAATGGGTCATCCCAGGAGTATTTAGTATTAACCGACCATTCACCTCTGATTGATCGTCAATCCACCTATCCCAATCAAGACAATATTTGGCGCTGGCTGGACGCGACTCGCCAACCCTCCCCAACGAATGGTAAAACGTCTGCGTCGAAGTCTTGGCGGTGGTTCTTTTTCAGTGGTTATGGGGTCTGTTGGCAACAAGCTGATTACCTCATGCCTATTGATGGGAATCCCCAGGATATTCCCCGTACCGGGATACCGATGCGATCACTTCTCAGTTCGCTTCAGTCTCAAGGGGATGAAAATCTGCTGGTTTTACTGGATATTAACCGATCGCCAGGACTGCAAGCTGGGGAACCTGTGGGTGAGGAAACCGTGGAGTTAGCCCGTCAGATGGGAATTACGCTGATCCTATCCAGTCAACTTGGGCAATTTTCCCACGAAGCGACGGCGTTGCGGAATGGTTTGTTTAGCGCCGCCTTACTGGAAGCCCTGCGCTACTATCAAACCGATCTAACCCTGGCAAACTTGGAGCAATATTTAAGCGATCGCTTACCGGAGTTAAGTCAACACCACTGGCGACCGATACAGACGCCTTTAATTATCATCCCTTCCGAAGCCACCCGACAACAACTCATTTTACCGATCTCTGTGTCCGCTGATGTGGAAGAGACAACAGCGACACCCATTGCCTCAACCTTAACATCAGGGGATCAGACCAATGGCAAGTCAGCCTATCCAGACGCCTCTACTGATAATGGTAATGGCGCAACCGCCCCTGTCTCCAAGTATGCCGTTACCATACCGGATAAACAACCGACGAACTCGTTAATCCCTACGGATGTTGATGAACCGTCCAACTCAGCAACCGCTTTGGTTAAGACACCTAATTTCATGTCCGAGGACGATAATCCAGAGGATCAGACATGGAAACAATGGCTGCTGCAAGGGGGTGGGCTGATACTGGTTTTGGTGCTGATGCTACTCACTCTCAAGATTCTCAACCGTCAAACGGGGACAAGTCCCCAGATCATCCAGCCTGTAACTGAAACCCAACCCCCAGCCGATGAAGAGACAGAGGGTATAGTAGCTCAAAGTCCCGTCGCTGAGACTAGCCCTGCACCTCAACCCACTCCTTCGCCGCTTCCAGCCTCACCTGGGGAGAATCAGGGTATCACACCCGCGTCTGAGGGTAAACCCCAGGAACAGCCCCTAGACTCACCCTCGTCATCTGATCCGGAGTCCATAGCAGCGAATCAACGGATTTTGGCACAAGCCAAAGGCAGAATCCAACCCAATCAAGCCTCCCTTTTCAGTCAAGCGATCGCCCAAGCCCAGAAAATTCAACCGGGTGAACCTCTGTACGAAGAAGCGCAACAGGATATCCAGCGCTGGAGTCAGGTGATTCTTGACTTAGCCGAAGGGCGGGCGAAACAAGGGAATTTTGCCTCTGCGATCGCGGCGGCAAAATTAGTTCCGTCTACCCATCCCTCGATTTATAATCGGGCGCAGTCGGCGATTAAAACCTGGCAGACTCAAGCGAAACAGCAGCAGCAAAACCAAGCAATTATTCAAGCGGCAAAACAGCAACTGCGACGGAATCAAGCCTCGTCTTATAATCGGGCAATTAATACTTTAAGTAAAATTCCCCCAGGTCAACCGGGTTATGATCAAGCGCAACAGTTAATTGATCAATGGAGTCGCCAGATTTATCTAATTGCCAATTCTCGTGCATGGCGGGGTCAGTTGTCACTGGCGAGAAAAACCGCCGCCTTAGTTCCGCCCGATACTCCCTCATACCCAGCCGCGCAGCAGGCGATCGCTCGATGGCAGAAGGATCAACGGTAAACAGGTGGGAAACATTATAGTTAGGGCTTGCTGAATAAGTCTTGGGGTGAGGGGGAGATGAAGCTGAATTATATTACAAATACAAAGAGTTTTACGGCTATGCTTTCTATATCGGCAAAAAGATTTAAATTGAACGATTGAATATTTGGTGTTTTTGTCAACTATTTAATCTTCTCCTATAACCCTTGTGTCAAAACATGTTTTATAGGAGTATACTAGGATAGTATCACCCTAAAAACTATATCATAGTCATGTTTAAAAAATTTCTCGCTAGAGTAGGAATTGGTGCCGCCACCGTTGATACTCGCCTATCAGTAGCGTCTTTGGTTCCGGGTGAAATGCTCCAAGGAGATGTTCATATTACAGGTGGAGAGTCTGACCAAGAGATTGATGATATTTACCTCTACGTTGAGACGGAATACAAACGGGAATATGAGGAGACAACAACGACAGAAACCTGCGAATTGGTCAAGTATTGCCTGAGTGAACGGTTTAACTTACACCCCCAAGAAACCAAGGTTATTCCCTTTTCTTTCCCACTTCCTTATGAAACACCCCTGACGCTGGGACATCAACCTGTTTATGTGCGGACTGGGTTGGATATTTCTATGGCAGTTGATCCGAAAGACACTGATTATATAGAGGTGCGTCCCCATCCTTTAATGCAATTAGTGCTAGAAGCTTGTCAAAATCTAGGGTTTCAACTTCGTAAAGTCGATTGTGAGTATAATCCTTATTTAGGCGGAAACGTTCCCTTGTATCGTGTACAAAGGACTAGCTGGACAAAGCATTGTAGGAAAAACGATCGCATTAAGTCTTTGAGCTTGCATAATGCCCAGAATCTCTTGACGGACTTTGGGAAACTCAAAATGGATAATACTGAGATATTCAATATCAGCCAATTCTCGGTGTTCTAGCGATTCCTTAAAGCCGTGAATGCGACCGGGGTTTAATGCCTGTATTGAATTAGCAATCCGATTAGACAAGCTCAAAGAAATCATGCTCTCTAAGGTGTCGGGAAATGAAGGGTTAAGAGTCTTAAGGTAGTTTTCAATCTGCGGTTCAAATTCCGCCGCCGTCACCTGCTTCATTAAAGACCAAAGATTTTCGAGCTGGGGTGAATCGTCTGGTGGCACAGATCCTTTGAGCAAAACCGAGCCTGCCGTAGTCGGCATATCGGCTGTATCATAGTTATCTTTGAGGATAATCGGGATTCCGTGTAACGGGCTACGCTTGCCTTTTTCTTGCCGCTCGCGATCGAGTTTTTTTGCCTCAGCCAGTGCATTGGAATTGATCGAAATTAGCGCATTAATCCCAGCATTTCTATCCTCATAAGCTTGGATGCGGTTTAGATAGAGTTGCACCAATTGCTCAGACGTCAAGTCCCCACGATCAAACGCTTGGTTAACATCCCATACCGTTGCTTCCCTCAGTCGGAAGGTTTCAGCTATTGCCGACAGGGGAAACCCGCTGAAGCCAACGACTGACAAAACAGCCATGGCTTGATGCGTGAGTTTTGATAAGTTAGACGAGCGTTTTTTCATTCATTGTCGTTTTTTATCTCGCTAAATAGTACCATAGAAAAACACAAACCTTTATTGGTCAACGTACAATCCATTCAAAAACGGCTTGATCAGATGGCTGTGTTATCTTACCCTTTTCTCCCCTTGTAGAGACGTGGCATGCAACCTCTCTACAATAAGGCGGGAAATACTCATTCCCCAGCTAAACTTACATGCACCGTTGTTTCCTTGCCAGGACGACTTTCAAGGGTTAATTCTCCCCCATGTAATTGAGCTAAACGCTGGGCGATCGCTAATCCTAATCCTGACCCTTGTTGTTCATAAAGTTTGCGCTCAAACTGCATGTAGGCTCCCAGGTTGGCGATTTGCTCTGATGTCATCCCCCGTCCCTGATCAGTAATGGTGAGACTGACCCGATTTTGTTCGACGCGATCGCAGATGCTAACGGCGGTTCCAGGTGGGGAAAATTTAAAGGCATTATCAATCAGTTCTTCAATCAATTTCCGCAGATTCGCTTCTGACATATAAATCTTGGTTCCTTGCAGGTTTAACTCTAAATCTGCTTCTCGATCAACTTGTTTGGCTTTCTGATGAACGACCTCAAAAATTAGGGGGTAACTCTCACTTTTGACCTCGCGACTCCGCAGCGCCTGAAGCCGTGCTGGATCATTTGCCATAAGTTCCAATTCGGCATAGAGTAAGAAGTTCTTCGTCAATCGATATAACCGTTGACTGGAGGTGTGGATATCTTGTAAAATTTCTAGGGCTTCATCTCGGTCAATATCATCGTATTCATTCATAAAAAAACTGGATGACGCGATAATTCCATTTAGGGGTGTATACAACTCATGGGGGAGGGAATGGCAGATTTGACCACGCAACTCATCCAACTTCTTTTGGGATTGTCGTTCCAGAACCCCCTGTTTCTCAAATCGCGCCGCGATCGCTCTCAGTAACGCCTCTCTGGTAAAGGGTTTACTTAAATAATCATCCGCCCCAGATTCCATCCCCTGTCGCAGATCCGCTTTGGCGGATTTAGCGGTGAGAAAAATAAATGGAATGGCTTCGGTGGAGAGATTTTGGCGTAGCTGAGTTAACACCCCATATCCATCCACTTCTGGCATCATAATGTCACAGATAATTAAATCCGGTCGTTGCTGTTGCGCCAACTGGATACCAGTTTTACCATTTTCTGCCAAAAGTACCTCAAACTCTTCTGCTGATAACAGTTCATAAATGTTCTCTCGAATCCCTTCTTCGTCTTCAATAATCAAAATTTTACTCATAAATTTTACCCCTTGTACTTTTCTGTATTTATCAAGAATAAAGGAACGGGGAAGAGGGAACGAGCAGATTACCCTTTCCCCCTCCCCAATCGGTTATACTGAAGTTACTGAACTGGAAATAACAACAGTGAACGTTGTTCCCACACCGACTTGGCTCTCAAAGCTGATCGTTCCCCCGTGCCGATCAACTGCTTTTTTGACAATGGATAGTCCTAAGCCTGTCCCGGAAATATTTCCCACATTGGTGCCACGATGGAATGATTCAAAGAGGCGTTGTTGGTCGGTTTGAGAAATACCAATGCCTTGGTCTTTTATGCGAAAAATTAATTGATTACGGCGACAAGTGAGTTCCAGACAAACCGGACGATCAATCGGTGAATATTTTAGCGCATTTGATAATAAATTGCCCAGGATATGGCGCAGTAGTTTTTCATCAAGGGAAACGGGTCTCAATTGCCCCTGATGGGTAAAGCACAACGAATGTTGGCGACCGATTCCCTGTTGAAACTCCTCAACCAACTGTTGACAAAATTGTCGTACATCCATCTGAGCCGGGTTAAAGTCTAATTTCCCGGCTTCGGCTGTACCCAACAAAAGGATATCATTCAACATCTGAGTGATATGGTGAACATTCGATTGAATTCGCTCAAAATGAATCTGTTTTTTCTCTTCTGTAAACTTAGCCGAATAATGTTTGAGTAATTCGGTAGAACTGAGGATTGTGGTTAAAGGGGTGCGAAACTCGTGGGAGGTCATGGAAATAAACCGGGATTTGAGTTCATTCAGTTCTTGTTCTCGGGCTAAAGCTTGACGAATCTCCTGTTCAGCTTGTTTATACTCGGTGATATCTTCGGCAATTCCCACAATCCGGTAAACCTGTCCAGACGCATCATAAACCGGAAACGCGCGATCGCGAATCCAACGCTGTTCACCTCCTGGCTGAATAATCCGATAGTCTTCGTGATACTCCCCCCTAGCCTGTTTTGCAAACGCCGCCATCACCCGATCTCGATCCTCTGGATGAATCGTTTCAACAAAGGACAAAGGATTGTCATAAATACTTTGACAACTACGACCCCAAATCTGTTGATAGGCTGGACTAACATAAATCATCTGGGACTTCGCCACATCGGTAATCCAAAACACTTCATGAATGTTCTCAGCAAGCTGGCGAAACCGTTGCTCACTCTCTTGTAGCGCTGCTTCTGTGCGCTTGCGATCGCTAATATCTTCAATCACACCGACAAAATAGTCCAATTCCCCGGTAGATTTCCGCACCAATGAACCTGTGAGATTCACCCAAACGATTGAGCCGTCTTTGCGAATGTAGCGCTTCTCCATGGAGAACGTTTTAATCTCACCCGCTAACAACTGGTTAACATAGTATTTATCCCCATCAACGTCATCGGGGTGGGTAATATCCACAAAGGTTTTTGTCAACAATTCATCCAGCGTATATCCCACAATATCGCAGAAGGTTTGATTCACCCGCAAAAAGCGATCGTCCCATCCGGTATGAGTAATTCCCACCGTCACCTGTTCAAAGGTTGAGCGGAATCGTTCTTCGCTAGTTCTTAGCGCCGCTTCCGTTTGCTGACGTTGAGTAATATCGCGACAGATACAAATCAAATCACCCTCTGGCGTCAAGGTTAGGGACACTTCCTCAGCAAACGTACTCCCATTTTGGCGTAGCGCCACAGCTTTACCGCGCCAATAGCCCTGTTGCTGCACAAGGGGAAAAATCTCGCGCTCAAATCGAATCATTTCCTCTGGAGGATACAGATGTCGCCAAGACTTCCCCAGCAACGCTTCAGCCGTATCATATCCAAAGAGTTGAACGTGGGCTGGATTGAGGTAACTATACTCTCCCTGGGAGTTAAGAATCGCAATCCCTTCTGTGGTGGCTTCAATCGCTGCTAACTGTTGTCGCAATTGGGTTTCTACCTGTTGACGTTCGGCAATTTCCTGCTGTAATTTTTGGTTACTTTGCTGCAATTGAGCCGTGCGTTCCTCAACCCGGCGTTCTAATTCTTGTTTCGCCTGTTGCAGTTCTAATTCCACTCGTTTACGTTGGATCAGTTCCGTTTGCACCTGCTCAAATAGGCTAGCTTGTTGAATCGCAATTCCTACCTGTAC
>CAZNNK010000025.1:0-17472 GCA_964574085.1 uncultured Coleofasciculus sp. | reverse complement strand
CGATGATGAGTGAACGGTAAATAATGCGGAGCATACCATACCCAATCAGATAGATAAGAATTCCATCCAGAAACCGTAAGGGCGCAAGGAGCGTGCGCCCTTTCTCAATGTGTGCCTGATTAAATCATCAAATCTATTCCCCAATTTTAGGCAGGGGTAGGGCGGGTTTTGCCGCAATGTTAGCGGTGTTGCATCCAACATTTATGCCTAAACCCGCCCCTACATTAGGCTTACATGACGTTTCAGGAGGGTTGGCACTTGTAGGGGTACGGCATTGCCGTGTCCTTGCTGTGCAATAAGATAAAGTACAGCCAAAGTAGTAGGAGATTGATGAGTGAAGGAGTATGTTTAATGACCGATAAACCTACATCTTACGAACAGTTCACTCTGCCCATCGTACAAGAACTGTTCGAGTTAGTGTTAGATGAGCGCACCAATTGGACAGCCAACATAGAACCCGTTGAACCCAGCCCTCGATTACTTCAGGACTTGGAGGATAATGTACTGCTCGCCTTAGCCACCAATACGGAAAAAGCGAGGTCAGAACTAATTATCACTCCCATCCTGAACGAATTGCGTCGGAGAAAGAATGTCGTCGTGTTTTCGGGTAAAACCTTCAACGTCAACGAAGAACTGGGTTTAAAGGGACGCTGCGATTTTATTGTCACGGCATCCGATGAATTCTATTACATCAAGGCTCCAGTTTTGACGATTGTCGAAGCCAAAAATGAGAGTATTGTTGCTGGGTTAGGGCAATGCCTTGCCACCATGATTGCCGCCCAGATATTCAACCGGAGTGACGTGGTGTATGGTGCGGTGACAACAGGCGATCGCTGGAAATTCTTGCAGATCAATGGCAAAGCCGTCAGTATTGCTCCAGTCGAGTACAACTTGGACAATTTGGGCAAAATCTTGGCAGTATTGGAGGCAGCAACACTTGACTGATACACTGTTTACAACTACTTGACGCAAAACTATTACGCTATCGTTATAGTTACTATGATTGTTAGTACAACCCAAGCGGCTCAAATTTTAAATATCTCCACGGCTCGACTGCGAGTCCTGCTGCTTCAGGGCAGAGTGGAAGGGGCTTACAAGACCGGGAGGATGTGGTTAATGCCTCTATTTAATGGCAAACCGTTGATTAAGGGCGGGAAAAGAGGTCCGGCTCCGCGTTGGCGCAATCCCCGAAAGCCAGCGAAAACAATCATTCACGTTAATTCACAAAGAATTCGCCAGAATCAAAAATACCAACAACGCCAGCCGGTAATTACAGTGAAAAAGTGGGGCGACCCCGGAACCTTGATTGGGGCAAAGGAACAAGCGACCCAAAAGGGTAAAACGAATGTCTATGGTCATGAGGTAGAAATACCGGGAGGATGCCGGGTTGTTTATCGTCCCGATAGTCCCCGATGTGGAGCTAAGGTGTGGATTGAAACCTTTGACAACGTCAGGGTTATTTCTTGGCAGGAGGAGGGTTCTTCCCAACCGATAGGCAAAACTTGATCGCGATCGCGCTCTAGATCAAATATGAGTTGAACGTCTGTATTACTATTTAAACCATTGCCTACATGACGTTTCAGGATGGCTTGCACCAGTTGACTATAGGCACCATTGTAGAGACGCGCTTTTGAAGCGTCTGGAACATAAATGATGTGTCCTAACCGCTATGGCGGTTGCTATACTGCAACAATTGCAACGGGTATGGCGAATATTCTGAGTGATTTTTTCATATGTTTTGTGGATCATTATTAAAGAGGTTAACAAAATTTATTTCCAGGTCAGCTGTCATCCATTTAAATTGGGTATTAGTAGCGAGCAAGATGCAAAGCCTGCGGCATGGCTTCGCTTAACGCACTACAAACATTGCGCCATTGTTAACATTAAGATTTAAAGACCGAACAGCTTACTACTGTTACCTCCTGCCTGGTTGGTGAGCTACGAGCTGAACTTCGACAGGCTCAGTTACTGCGCTCGCCGAACGTCCGAAGTCCTGTCGAACCACTACCTTCTGCCTTCTGCCATAACTCCGTGGTGCTGAAATACCCCGTAAAAAAGCCGTGAACACCGATCCAGCCATCGCCAGCCGCTTTTTACAATGAGGTAACTTAAACAAATTCTCTACGGTAACGACTGACTATGCAACCCAATAATCCCAATCTGTTTACCGAAAAAGCCTGGGAAGCCCTCGCCCATACCCCAGATGTGGTTAAAGCCGCCCAGCAACAACAAATTGAAAGCGAACATTTGATGAAAGCGTTGCTAGATCAAGAGGGGCTAGCAATCAGCATTCTCAATAAAGCCCAAATCCCCGTGCAGCGAATCCGGGAAGCCACCGACGCTTTTATCCAGCGTCAACCCAAGGTGTCTGGGAGTAGTTCCTCTATTTATATGGGGCGTAGCCTGGATACCTTATTAGATCGGGCTGATGCTTATCGCAAAGAATTTAACGATGACTACATCTCCGTCGAACACCTGATGTTAGCATACCTCAAAGACGATCGCTTTGGCAAAAGCCTATTTCAGGAATTTAAACTAGACGAACAAACACTGAGAAATACGATTACCCAGATTCGGGGGAACCAAACTGTGACTGATCAAAACCCAGAAGGCAAATATGAAGCCCTAGAAAAATATGGACGGGATTTAACCGAAGCCGCTAGAGACGGTAAACTTGACCCGGTGATTGGGCGAGATGATGAGATTCGCCGCACGGTACAAATTCTCTCCCGTCGCACCAAAAATAACCCAGTTCTGATTGGGGAACCCGGAGTGGGTAAAACCGCGATCGCCGAAGGATTGGCACAACGAATTGTCGCTGGCGATGTTCCCCAATCCCTCAAGGATCGCAAATTAATCGCCTTGGATATGGGGGCGTTAATCGCGGGGGCGAAGTTCCGAGGGGAATTTGAGGAACGATTAAAAGCCGTTCTCAAAGAAGTTACCGACTCCAAAGGACAAATCATCATGTTCATTGATGAAATCCATACCGTTGTCGGTGCAGGGGCGACTCAAGGATCAATGGATGCGGGGAATTTACTCAAACCCATGCTAGCTAGAGGGGAGTTACGCTGTATTGGGGCGACAACCTTAGATGAGTATCGCAAATATTTAGAAAAAGATGCGGCATTAGAACGGCGTTTCCAACAAGTCTTTGTCGATCAACCCAGTGTTGTCGATACCATCTCCATCCTCAGAGGGTTAAAAGAACGCTACGAAGTTCACCACGGCGTTAAAATCTCCGATAGCGCCCTAGTCGCCGCCGCCACCCTCTCCACCCGGTATATTAGCGATCGCTTCCTCCCAGATAAAGCCATTGATTTAGTCGATGAATCCGCCGCCCGACTGAAAATGGAGATTACCTCCAAACCGGAAGAATTGGATGAAATCGATCGCAAAATCCTACAACTGGAAATGGAAAAGCTGTCCCTGCAAAAAGACAGTGATCCCGCCTCCATGGAACGCTTAGATCGCCTAGAACAAGAACTAGCAAACCTGAAAGAAGCACAACGCACCTTAAACGCCCAATGGCAATCGGAAAAAGACGTTCTGGATCGGATTCAAGGGATTAAAGAAGAAATTGATCGGGTAAATGTAGAAATCAGCCAAGCCGAACGGGAATACAATCTGGATCGGGCGGCTGAACTTAAATATGGGAAACTCCCCCAGTTACAACAATCCCTGCAAGCTTTTGAACAACAGCTAAACTCAACCCAAACCAGTGGTAAGTCCCTGTTGCGGGAAGAAGTCACCGAGTCCGATATTGCCGAAATTATCTCCAAATGGACGGGAATTCCGATCAGCAAGCTAGTCGAATCCGAGAAAGAGAAACTCCTGCAACTCGAAGACGAACTGCATCAACGAGTCGTGGGACAAGAAGAAGCCGTTACCGCCGTCGCCGATGCGATTCAGCGATCGCGTGCGGGATTAGCTGACCCCAATCGTCCCACCGCTAGCTTCATTTTCCTCGGTCCGACGGGTGTGGGGAAAACCGAATTGGCAAAAGCCCTCGCCGCCTATCTATTCGACACCGAAGACGCCTTGGTGCGGATTGATATGTCGGAATACATGGAAAAACACACCGTCTCTCGCCTAATTGGTGCGCCTCCTGGCTATGTGGGTTATGAAGAAGGGGGACAGTTAACCGAATCAATCCGGCGACGCCCTTATGCGGTGATTCTCTTCGACGAAATCGAGAAGGCGCATAATGATGTATTTAACATCATGCTGCAAATCCTCGATGATGGTCGGGTCACTGATGCTCAAGGGCATACGGTAGACTTCAAGAATACCGTGATTATCATGACCAGCAATATTGGGTCCCAGTACATTCTTGACTTAGCCGGGGATGATACCCACTATGACGAAATGCGGGGACGGGTTATGGATGCGATGCGAACCAGCTTCCGTCCAGAGTTCTTGAACCGGATTGACGAAGTGATTATCTTCCACGCCCTGCAAAAACACCAGTTACGCCATATCGTCTCCCTACAAACCCAGCTACTGGAAACCCGGTTAGCCGAACGGCAAATGGCGCTGAAGCTATCGGAAGAGGCGATCGATTACTTAGCCGAAGTTGGGTATGATCCGGTGTACGGCGCACGTCCCCTGAAGCGGGCGATTCAGCGGGAATTAGAAACCCAATTGGCGAAAGCTATGCTGCGGGGTGAGTTTAGTGACGGCGATACCGTCTTTGTGGACGTGGAGAACGAACGGCTGACCTTCAAGCGCTTACCCGCAGAATTGTTAACCACGCAATCCGGTTAAGTCTTCGACAGCTAGGAATTTAGGACAGGTTAATCCCCCACTTTAGGGGGATTGTTCCATTTTATGTCAGAATAAGTCCCGTAATTCTGTCGTTGTCTCAATCTCAAGGAACTCGATTGTGAATCAATCCCCTAATGAAGGCACAAAAACCTTTTTGTATATTATTGGCATTGCCCTAGGTGTGGGTCTATTACTCGCCGCCTTTGTGTTGCTACTCACCGGACTCGGTGTCATTCAGCAAATTCCCTCGGCTGTTGTCTGGGCGATCGTTCTTTTTTCTATTGGTATTGGTATCCTTAGTGGTCTCACGATTCGACGGTAAATTCAGTAGGTTGATGGAAATAAACCAAACTCTATTCACTGCTGTCACTATTTCTAAAACCTTTACGAATGACAAATGACGTAGCTTGCTTCTCGCGAAGCGAGTATGACGAATAACAAATGACAAATGACAAATGACACTCTAATTTATGCTTATATGTTTTCGATTTCTGTCGCCGTTACGATTGTGGTTTATATTTTTCGCGGTGTAGGCATTCTCAGCTTTATGCCCGGTGGTATTCTGTGGTTATTAATTTTACTGTCGATTGCCACGGGGGTGATTTACGGCGTACAGAAAACCAAGCGGTATTAATCCCAAGGAATTCATCTCACATCTTGCCATTATCGAGGGTTGTAGGGGCGAGTCGCTGCACATAGTAGGTGGTGTAAGCGCAAGGCTTGCGCCCGGTTTAACCCTGAGCGAAGTCGAAGGGTTAAACGTCAAATCTATTCCACAATTTTAGCTGTGTCAGTCCACTACGAGATATTTAGCCTAAAGTTAAATGAATCGTTGTTTTACAGTATAGGCTGTTTTGATAAGTTTTTATAAAGATAGTCAAATCAACTTGTCACTCTCCCAGTTTACTGGTTATAGTAAAGCCGCTCTCCTAGACTTTTGTTAAAGTCAGCATCTTAACCTGGGGTATCTACTGGACTATACCGATATCAAAGGCAAGCCCTATGTCTCAATTCCAGCCCCCTTCCTCAGCAAGTTCAGTAAAAGAACCGTGGCTAGCGGTTAACTTATCCCTATTTTTTCCCGGAATTGGTCAGCTTTATGCCGGAAAGATTATCCGAGGGCATAGTTTAATTATCACGCAAGTCGGGTTATATGCTTTAAGTGGATGGTTAATCTTAAGTCAACTCGGCAATATTTTTATCGGAGAAATTCTATTAATGGCGACTTTTGCTTTAAGTATCTGGGGAATCGTAGATGCTTATGACTGTGCCAAGAAAGTGAATCCGCCCAGTTTCGAGAAAAGCAGAACCCGTCAAAAAGATCCTTGGCTGGCGGTCTTTCTCTCCCGCCTGGTTCCTGGTGCAGGTCATTTATATATTAATCGCTTATGGTTAAGTGTTCTATGTTTTAGTTTTTTTGTTATTTCTCTGTTGGTTCATCTCGTCCCGATACTCTTCAAAGCTTTCGTTTTTTATCACGCTTATATTGCCACAACTGTTCATCGTGAACGCAATCAACTCCCCATTTTTTTGATGGCAAGTGCCTCGATTCTATTTTCCATCTTCATGTCTATTCAGGTGTTCCTAGTTACCACCCATATCGCTGATATTCATGGTATTACCACGAACGAGATGAAGCCAACATTACAAACAGGCGATCGCGTGATTGTGGATAAACAAATTTATCATTTTCAATCCCTCCAACGGGGAGATGTTGTCCTATTTTTACCGCCGCAATCCTTGCAAGACAACCATTTTCGAGACGCATTTGTGCAACGCATTATTGGTTTACCTGGAGAACGGGTAGAGATTGACAATGGAACAGTTTATATCAATTCTCAGCCTCTAGACGAGCACTATCGTCAAGGACGTTCTCACGACCCTTTTAGTCCCATCACCGTTCCCGCCAATTCTTATTTCGTCTTGGGAGATAACCGGAACCACAGCTATGATAGTCAGGATTGGGGTTTTCTTCCCCGACGGAATATTCTGGGAAAGGTGACTAAACGATTTTTTCCGCCTCAACGAATGGGAATCGTTGACTAATCAGGCAGAAAAATGGCTACAGTACGGGTAGTATGGTTGATAGGTCACGGGCATGTCAAGATTGTAGCTAGAGCGGTTGCGCCAAATCGCACCGTATCAGAAGCATCTTACCCGATAAACCTTGAGAAGCGGCTGACATGGGCAACTGCCTGGTTCGAGCAAAGGGAGGATCTATACGGATGTCAAATTACCAGGACTTAAGTTTTATATTAACAGAAATGTTAATAGAAGTCGCTCAGTGCTTCAAGAAAATTATCCGTGTTGATCGGGTTAATGTTTTTTTATTAGACCGATATGATCCAGAGCAATGTCTGGTTTTAACACCCAACTCTTCCCAGCCGAAAGAGTTAAGAATTCCCAATACGACTGGGATTGGCGGAATAGCTAACGTACAGCGTTTTGTCGAAAATCCGTTTGAGTGTCAGTTTTACCGGGAAGAACATGGCATAGAGCTACCGCGATCCTTTGATTATATCGTTTATAATTTATTATCTCTCCCCTTATCCACTAAACAAAAAAACGTTGTTGCCTTTGTGCAATTAATCAACAAATTAAAACCAGAGGCGAACCCCGATCATCCTTTAGAGAAGAGGATTGAAAATCAGGGATTTACGCAAGAGGATGAAAAGCGATTTTATCAGGCAAGTGCGTGGATTCGCTCAACGGTGGAGCGATGTCAGGCGCTGTATGCAGAAATTAAAAAACAAGAGGTTTTTATTGGTTTTATTAAAGCCATTCATACGATTAGCCAAGGCGGATTAAATATTGATGCGATCAGTCAGCTAATTATTCAAGAAGCCAAGGAATTAATGAATGCCGATCGCAGTCGCTTATGGCTCATCGATCAGGAACGCCAGGAACTGTGGACAATGATAGAAACGGAGGAGGGTTCTACTTACGAGAAGCGTCACGGGATTGGCGTTGGCTTTGTCGGTAAAGTGGCTGAGTCGGGAAAAACCTTAAATATCCCCTTTGACCTCTATATCCATCCGGGTGTTGATCAGATTAAAAAAAGGGATTGCCATACTGGGTATCGTACCTGTAGTTTACTCTATATGCCCATTTTGACTCCGGATAACCAAGTATTGGGAGTATTGGAATTAATTAATAAAAAGAAACGGGGCTATTTTCCGGCGTATGATCCCGATAGTTGGCCCATCCCACCAGATATGTTTAAGGCAAGCTTTAGTCAAGCCGATCAACAATTAATGGGTGCCTTTGCGCTGCAAGTAGGGATTGCTTTGCAAAATTCTCGCCAATTCGCGTCGCTGAAACAGCAGGAAAAGATTCAACAGCTTATTTTAAAGACCCTGGATAATGGCGTGATTTATACCGATACCAAAGGGCGAATTATTACCGTCAACGAAAAAGCGCATCAGCTACTCAAAAGTAATGATTTAGATGGGGTGGAAGGGAGTTGGATTGGTGATTTTATTCAGGTGAAAGAGAGTGATTTTGCCCATTTAGTCCAAGGGGCTTTAACAGAACGCCAAGACTATCACGCCCCTCATACCGTTATTGCCCAGGATCAGGAACAGCCGATTGATTTATCAATTCGGTCAATCGCGGAGAACAATGGATCGCAGAATTTTTATGGACTCGTCGTCGTTCTCAAAGAAATTAAGTCTACGAGTTCCGCTCAACTGCCAACCTATCACCAAGTCAGCCAGGAACTTACCCAGGAATTCCGGAAAAAATATGATATCCAGTTATTTTCTCACCCTAATGTAGCAATTTTATGCGCCAATATTCAAGGCTATACCAGCTTGATGGACGATATGGAAGCAGAAACCGTTGTGTCCATGCTTAATCAATATTGTGAATTGATGGTACAGACGGTCTTGAAGTATCAAGGCACTTTAAATCAATATATTGGTGATGCTCTAATTGCTGTCTTTGATACGTCCTTACCCGTAAGCGATCGCGCCTGGTATGCGGTACAAACGGCGATAGACATGCGTCAACAGTTAGCCAAGTTTAATTCTAGCCATTTGACCGCAAATCAGCTCATGCCTCACCTGGGTATTGGTATTCATGTCGGGAGAATCCATCTGAGTCCGAATGGTTCTCAACCCCCTTTATCCGGTGATATTGTCAACTTTACCTCATTACTCGAACAAGTCAGTCGCGATTATGGCTGTGACATTATTATTAGCGAAACAATTTATAAACACTGTCGCGATCGCGTCTGGGTGCGGGAACTGGATCGCCTCCCGGTGAAGAGTAAACCCCAATCCCTTGCCATCTATGAACTTATGGGACTTCGTTCCCAGTCACTTTCCCCTCAACAAGAACAGATTATAGACCATTATGAAAAAGGGCGTCGCTATTACCTAAACCAGCAATTTGCCCTGGCGATTGGGGAATTTTCCCAGGTTTTGGCAATGGATGGTGGTGATAAGGCGGCGAGATTACATATTCAGCGCTGTTTGTATTGGTTAGACTCGCCACCGCCTCCCGATTGGGATGGGGTGTGGACATTAAGTGTTGAGTGTTGAGGGGTGTAGGGGCGGGTTTTACTACATCCGTGTCAACTTAAGCTACAATCCTTGCCAATTCTTCCGGTAGATCCCCGACTTCTGAATCCAATTCATTTAGACAAGCAAGGTTTCAACAAAGAAGTCGGGGATCTGGAGTGGCGATCACGTATTGCAAAGTTAAGCAAAGTCAGCACAATGGGAAGAAAGTCTGGAGGTGTAGCGCATGTCTGAAAAAACGAACCGACGTACATTTCTCCTAACGGGTATGGCGGTAGCCGGTGGAATTGTGGGAAGTGCGGCGTGGAAACAAAATCAACCCTCAGCTTCTCAACAGCAATCAGCGGAAACCATCGCCATGTCAGTCTCTGGAACCACCACAATGCCGGAACGGATGTTAGGAGATACTGGGGTGGCTGTGCCGATTTTAGGCTTAGGAGGGGCAGGGAAGACACCCTTATCCAAACCGAACCAGGAAGCCGAGGCGTTGGCAATTATTCAACGGGCGTTAGAATTGGGGATTCGGTACTTTGATACGGCGGCGAGTTATGGACCGAGTGAAGACTATCTCGGTAAAATCTTACCAAACTACCGACAGCAGGTATTTCTCGCCAGTAAAACCGCCGCCCGCGATCGCGATGGGGCGTGGCGGGAGTTGGAGCGATCGCTTAAACGCTTGAATACCGATTATTTGGATTTGTGGCAATTGCACCACGTCTCGTTTCATGAAGAACTCGATACAATTTTTAGTGCAACCGGGGCTGCTAAAGCCATAGAAGAAGCCAAAGCCCAAAACTTGATTAAATACTGTGGGATTACCGGACACCACGAACCCGATGTGATTGCAGCGGGATTGCAGCGTTATCCTTTTGATACTACCCTAGTTTGTATTAATGCGGCGGATAAACATCACCCTCGTCCCTTTATTCCCACCGTTTTACCCGTGGCGCGAAAGCAAAAGGTGGGGGTGATTGCCATGAAAGTCCCAGCCTATGGGCGGTTGTTTAAATCCGGTGCTTTAGATGGGATGCACCAGGCGCTGGGATATACCCTTTCTCAATCGGGGGTTCACTGTGCGGTAATTGCGGCGGAAAATGTGCCACAGTTAGAGTCAAATGTGGAAGTCGCCAGCCGTTTCCAGCCCTTGGATGAGATGGAATTAGCAGCAATTGAACAGCGCACGGCGGCGAGTTGGCAGACAAATACATTTTTTAGGGCGTGGACTTAAGCCAACCGTCTTCTTCTTGTTGACGTAGCCACTCTGCGTCATTCGCCTTTGTCGTATAGTTCCACATCAGTTCCCGATCTTGCCAAACATTAGCCGGGTGTCCATTCTCTTCGCGATAAGAAACACTATAAAAATCAAAGACTCGCTTGATATTTTCTCGGTGTTCTGGGTTAACAGCCGCATCGGAAACGACTAATTCCTCTTGTGAGCGAATAACTGGGCGATAGGGAACATACTGATTAGTTGTGCAAGCAACTGTCAAGGTTAATAAAACCAGGGAGATTGACCAATTCAGAATCATTTTTTGCATGTTTATATTGCAGTTTCCAAGCTGATGTGGTATATCCAACTGTAGGGGCGCAAGGTGTCTATAATACCGCTCTATTCCGAGAAACCGGGTTAAGAGTGAGAATGACAACGCAATACCAAACTTTAATCACGCTCTTCTTCCCGAAGACCCAATAAAACGCTGTCTCAAGGGAGATTGTCTGGTTTGTGGACAACTTCTGAGCCACTTGGAACATCAACGAAGAATTGAGCGAATTGCCCGGAAAAACACCAGAGGTACGGCTGTTTCCTGGGAAGATGCTGCCCAAACTGCCCATGCGAAAGTGTTTCAAGCTGTAATGGATGGGAAATTCCGCCAAGGGGATGTCCAAGACTTCTACCACTGGGCGGCAATGGTAGCACGTTTTGCGATTATTGACTTGGTTCGTAAGGAAAAACGACAAAACTGTATCAGTTTAGATCAAACTATTCCCGGCACAGATTTGCCTTTGTTAGAAACGATACAGGATGAGTTGGATTTGTTGGATACTGTAGAACATGCCGATTTAGTCAGCCGCGCCATTGATGCGATTTCAAAGCTTGATCAACGTCATCCGAATCGGGATTATCAAAAACTCTGGTATGGTAAGGTACAAGGCAGAACCCAAGTCCAACTGGCGGCTGATTTGGGCTTAAAAACTCAAAGTGCTGTCTCAAAACGTTGGCGCGAATTACTAGAACGCCTTGCTGAGGAGTTAGGCTTGGTGCAATCAGCAACGATTCAAGCCGACATCAAAGCGACAAGCGCTCAAAAGGTTCAGCGAGGGCGTTCCACTCAAGCTTGGTAAGGATTGTCTTGCCATAAGTCACTGGTAGGGGCTTGAGGGGGTTAGTATCTGAAAGATAATTTCTAGGCACATCTTGGCAAATCGTCCTGATTGCCCATATAATCGAGGGTCAGTTAAAAAGTAAGGATTATATGGAGAGCATTCAGGGCGTGACAGTGAGTATAGGAGAAGCGGCTAAAGAGCTAGGCGTTTCTGTTGACACAGTTAGAAGATGGACAGATGCAGGCAAACTAAAGTCTGTACGCGCTCCAAGCGGTCACAGACGTTTTTATTTGGCAGATTTAAAAAGACTGGCATCTAGAGAGCTAAAGCAATTGGATGAGCGCATTACTATCAACTATGCCCGTGTTAGCAGTCATGACCAAAAGCAGGATTTAGTTAGACAAGTACAGGTTTTAGAATCATTCAGTACCGTAAACGGATGGCAGTTTGAGACGATTCAAGACCTTGGTAGCGGACTAAACTACAACAAAAAAGGACTTCAAAAGCTTCTTAAACGCATCATGCAAGGTGATGTTGGTAGGTTGGTTCTGACCCATAAAGATAGGCTGTTACGCTTTGGTGCTGAACTGGTTTTTGCAATGTGTGAAGAATTTGAAACTGAGGTAGTAATAGTCAACAAGTCAACCGAAGAATTGAGTTTTGAGCAAGAGTTGGCAACTGACATGATTGAACTTATTACCGTATTTTCAGCCCGTCTGTATGGTTCCAGAAGCAAGAAAAACAAAAAGCTTATTGACGGTATGACTCAAGCTGTAAAGGATGTACAGTAATGCTATTAGGATTCAAGACGGAATTAAGACTAAACAACAAACAGCGAACTGCATTAGCCAAGCATTCAGGCGTTTCCCGCCATGCGTGGAATTGGGGTCTAGGCTTAACCAAGCAAATACTTGACCACAATCGGGACAATCCAGGGGATAAAATTAAATTTCCCACCGGGATTGACCTGCACAAGTGGTTAATAGTGCTGGTTAAACCCATCTGTCCTTGGTACTATGAGGTAAGCAAATGCGCTCCTCAGTATGCGCTAAGACAGTTAGCTCAAGCTTGGAAAGATGCGTTTAAGAAAAATAAAAAACCGCCTCGGTTTAAGTGTAAAGGAAAGCATGACAGCTTTACTTTAGACGGGTCAATTCAACTTGATCACTTCAAGATTAGAGTTCCGGTCATTGGTTGGTTGAGGACTTATGAACGGCTACCTGTTCGATTTCAGCCCAAGTCCGTGACCCTATCCAGAACGGCTGACCGATGGTTCATCAGTTTTAAGATGGACTTTGATCCAATCAACCGCCCTAAACCTCACTTTGTAGTGGGAGTAGATTTAGGAATCAAAGCATTAGCCGTCTTGTCTACAGGCATCGTGGTAGAAGGGGCGAAAAGTTACCGGAAATATGAGAAAAAACTCTCTCGTTTGCAGTGGTTAAATCGCCATAAACAGATTGGTTCTTCTAACTGGAAAAAAGCCCAAGTTAAAATAGCCCGTTTACATCGGAAAATAGCCAACATCCGCAAGGACACACTGCACAAGCTCACCTCCTATTTAGCCCAAAACCACAGCCGGATAGGAATAGAGAGTCTCAATGTGTCTGGGATGATGGCTAACCACAAGCTAGCCAAAGCCGTCGCTGACATGGGCTTTTATGAGTTTAAGCGCCAGTTAGAGTACAAGTGTCAACTGTACGGATCAACCTTGGTTGAAGTTGACCGATGGTATCCATCAACTAAAACCTGTTCAAGATGTCACACCGTCAAAGACGAAATGCCTTTATCTGAGCGGGTTTTTCGGTGTGACAACTGCGGTCTGGAGATTGATCGAGACTTAAACGCATCGCTCAATTTAGAGCAAGCCGCCAGTTAGGTGGTGTTAGCCTGTGGACTGGTTAAGTGCCGTCACTGCCAGAATGAAGCAGGAAGTAAGCAGCAAGCCTAGACATGAATATTTCTGCCTAGACTTGCGTAGGTATTATGTAACGGTTTCAAGAATCATCAGCAGATCAGGTGTATCTACGTGAGGAAAGGATTTGAAGTTTTGGTAAACTCCCTCGATTTGGATACGCAGTTCGGTGTAATTTAGAGTAGGCTAGGTTTCAGGTGGTTTGCTTTCTCATTTAAGCAGAGTATGGTATCGTCTGGAGCTGTAAACGAATGCGTATAAAGTCTAGTGAATACAGGTTTCCTCAAAATTCAACATTAAACCCACGCTCCCCTCAACCTGGAGAAATCTGGGAGGTTAATCGATCAGTGTATAGTCCTCTAGAGTTTTCTGGGCAAGAGCAACAGAATCTATTTCCTGATGCAGCACGACGGTTTTTAGCCGGAAATTCGCCACCACGCTATGTGATGATTGTTAAGGAACCTGAATCCCCTGTCGCCGCAGAAGCGGAGTGGCAAGTTGTTTCGGTTATGGTTCTTTCACTAAACACCGATTTTCTGAGTTCTGTTGATTGGCTGATTCCCGCTAATTTGTCTGGCGTTGGACAAGATTTGCTGGCCCAAACGTGGCATGTACTGCCAATGTTAACCTGTAATTTGTCTCATCCCATTGGTAAACGGTTGTCGAGAGAGGTTTATGATTTATTGCTGGATGTGGGAGATTACTATCAGGGTTTAATTGATCAACCCCCATCGGCGCAAGCCATTGAATTAGGCGGATTGAAGATAGGCAAGGCCGTCACGGAACAGCAGCCAAAACTTCAGGCGTTTCACCAACAAGAGGAAGCCTGGAGTGCTGTTTTAAATGTGCCAGTCGCCGCTTATAATGTCTATCTTAAGACGATGAACTTGACCGCAGCGATAGTAGAGGACGCTGTGCAACTTGAGCCAGAATTAATTGAATCGGGTGCAACGTTATGGGGTAAATCTCAGCCAAATTCCCATCGGAAAAACTGGCGAATGTCCGGGGGTGACAGGGCTCTCAAAAAGTAGGGGTTCTCCAGGAGTTACGGTGATCAGGAAAAGCTGCACCCAGACGTACCATGGCACGTCTGGCATAAGTAAGTGGACACAATTAAAGTTAACGGTTGAGATTAGGCAACAGATCCCCGACTACTATTTAGACCCCCGGTGAGTATTGTAAAGTTTCAATAAGAATATATGTTCCATCCTCACCAAGATGCGATCGCGGAAAATGGCTGTATGGGTATGTTTAACGTGATTCCCCTGTGATCGATAGTTATTTTTTCCTCAGTTATTGCAAAACACTATCAATAGCTGTAGACTAAGAACCATTCACCCAGTTATTGCTAAATTTTCTTAACAATGTCATCGGTTCGTTTTTTGTCGATCACGGGTGCAGCAGCGACTCTGATTGCCCTAACAAGCTGTGGTAACCCGCCAACCTCTAATCCAACAACGCCAGAGGCTAACGGTTCACCAGGGACAACTAGCCAAACATGCCCACCCTACGATCGATCAAGGGTTTGGACATAAACCTAACGTATTAAGTTAGGGAAATAGCTTTCCAGCCCTGACATAAGACAAATGACGAATTTTTGAATGCGTGAAGTCTTAACGGCAAACTCCCTCAAATTAGCCCTCAACCGCAGAAATTTGCGGATGACTCCCCAGAGAGAAACGATTCTGCAAGTGTTTCAGGAACTACCCCCTGGTGAGCATCTTAGTGTCGAAGAGTTGCATGATTGGTTAGAGGAGCAAGGAAAACAGGTCAGCCTGTCCACCGTCTACAGAACTGTTAAGTTAATGGTTCGCATCGGTGTGCTGCGAGAACTAGAACTAGCAGAAGGACATAAGCATTATGAGTTAAATTATTCGGGTTTAAAACACCACCATCATCTTGTCTGTCTTCAGTGTCATCAAACCATTGAGTTCAAAGATTCGTCAATTTTAACGATTAGTCAACAACAAGCTATAGCTGAAGACGTGGAACTGCTTGACTGCCAGCTTACCCTTCATGCGGTTTGCTTAGAGGCAGTACGGCAAGGGTGGCCCCTTTTATTGCCCAGAAACTGGTCATGTCCCCGGTACGGGGATTGACAGACTATCATTTCCTTTTGATAATGAAAATCATTGTCTTGGTGAAGTCAAGGAACCATTAATTCTCAACAATTACAGATCAGGTGTGAGGACATGAAACAATCAAGAAAACTCTGGAACTATGGGCTAATTAGTCCGACAATTTTGGCGGCAATATTAGGTGTGGGAGTGAGGGCGATCGCCACAGAAGTGGATTCGCTTCAAACCACAACCCCCCTAGCCATTCCAGCCAACCTAGACACCGAAACATCCGATCCCATCAGCCAGATCGCCCAAGTTCCTGATCATAATGGCGATTCCTGGGATGAGATCTGGGAACAAATGAACCACTACAGCAACGAGACAAACGCCTTGGATCAAGTCACCAATGTCTCTCAGTTACGGGATGTATCGCCTGGAGACTGGGCGTATGAAGCCTTGCGATCGCTCGTTGAACGCTATGGTTGTATTGCGGGATATCCTGATGGCACCTATCGAGGAAACCGTGCTATGACTCGTTATGAATTTGCCGCCGGGTTGAATGCCTGTTTGCAGCAAATCGAACGCTTAATTGCAGGGACTGACGGTGTTGACGGGGGTGACTTGGAAACCCTACGACGATTAATTCAGGAATTTGAAGCCGAACTCGCCACGTTAGGAGCGCGGGTGGATAATTTAGAAGGGCGAGTGGCGTTTTTAGAGGATAATCAGTTTTCCACAACCACCAAACTATCGGGCGAAGTCATCTTTGGTTTAGCCGGGGTGGCTGCGGGAGAGGATGTCAATGGCGATGATATCGATAATGTCACCATTTTTGGTCATCGCACCCGCCTAGAATTAAATACCAGTTTCACCGGAGAAGATGTCCTCAGAACCCGACTCCAAGCGGAAGGATTAGGTTCTCTGACAGAACAGACGATTACACCGGAAGGGGATCTTTTCTTTGCAGGTGCAACGGATAGTGATGTCGTGATTGATGCCTTACTCTATGATTTTCCCCTTGGTGAAAATACCCGTGTTGTCATTGACGCTAATGCAGGTGCATCCGATGACTTTGCCAGTACCGTTAATCCGTTCCTGGATGGTGATGGGGGTAGTGGGGCGCTGTCTCGCTTTGGGACACGACACTCTATCTATTATTATTTAGATGGTGCAGGGATTGGGATTAATCACGCCTTGGGTGACAAGCTGGAACTTAGTGCTGGCTATTTAGCCAGTGAAGCGGCTGATCCCGGAGACGATACTGGCATCTTCAATGGTCCCTATGGGGCGCTTGCCCAGATTTTGTTTAAGCCGAGTGATCAACTGAATATTGGATTAACCTATATTCATGCCTATAACCGAGACACCGATACTGGAAGTCGGCTGAGCAATTTTCGCAGTTTTACCGAAGACTTGATTGGGAATGCGGTTCCCACGTCTAGTAACTCTTATGGTGTAGAACTTTCGTGGCGGTTAAGCGATCGCTTCGCCCTTGGCGGCTGGGTGGGCTATACCCAAACCACAACCCTTTCAACCCTGGGTGGACAAATTGATCGCGGTGATTTGGATATTTGGAATTGGGCGGTTAATTTAGCCTTCCCGGATTTAGGCAAAGAAGGAAATGTTGCCGCGATTTTAGTGGGGATGGAACCAAAAGTGACTGATTCTAGCATTAATATTGCCGGAATCGATACGGAGGATGATGATACGTCGCTGCACATTGAGGCATTTTATCAGTATCAGTTAACTGATAACATTGCCATCACACCGGGAATTATCTGGCTGACTGCGCCTGACCACGATAATGATAATGAGGATATTGTTATTGGCAGTATCCGCACCACGTTTAGCTTTTAACCTGAAGTTCCCCCCTTGTGAAGGG
>CAZNNK010000024.1:0-17542 GCA_964574085.1 uncultured Coleofasciculus sp. | reverse complement strand
GTGCGGAGATACCGAAACAAGTCATCGTGGCGGCTTCTGATATTTTGATGTATACCACGATTTGGAAGATCTATTTTGAGGAGGATTTATCCCACAAAGACCTTTTCGGAATGCTAACCGAATTGGGTTTAGTCACTCTTGTTGGGGCGGGAACGGCTTATGGGGTAGCTAGAGGGAGTACCGCCTTGCTAAAAGAAGTGTCTGACTGGGTAGGACCTGCAGGTTGGGGCGCTTGCGCGGCAATCACAGGTTCACTTACAGGTATAGTGGGTATAACTTGGGCAATGTATTGCGATCGCCGCTATTGCGAAAGACATCCTCATCTCCTATCCAGTTGAATAGATCGTACGTAGTAGGCACTTTAGTGCCACATCAGCGCTAAAGCGCTTACTACAAGCTTACTACAAACTTTCTAAGAAAACTTAGTGAGTAAACCTAAAAAGCGCTTTGTAGTGGGTGTTAACAGCGTGCGCCGATACGCATCAGCCGCTTTCTTAATCCCTTCCGCCTGGGTTGGATAAGGATGAATCGCACTACTCAGCTTACTCAACCCCACGTTTCCCACAATCGCCGTTGTCACTTCACTAATCATCTCCCCCGCATGAGACGCCACGATTGTCGCCCCTAAAATTTTATCCGAACCCTTCTGATGGTGGATTTTCACAAATCCCTCCTCTTCCCCATCCGCGATCGCCCGGTCTACCGTATTAAATGGTATCTTAATTGTACTCACATTCATTCCCTTTTCCTGGGCTTCTTCTTCATACATACCGACATGGGCAATTTCTGGTTCAGTATAGGTTACCCAAGGCATGACTAAATCACTGAGTTTAGACCGCCCTAAACCAAAGGGAGAAAATAACGTATTTTTAATTACAATTCGCGCCGCTGCATCTGCTGCATGGGTGAATTTCCATTTCATACAAATATCACCAGCGGCATAAATATTCGGATTGGTTGTTTGTAGATAATCATTGACTTTTATCCCTTTGCGGTGGTACTCCACGCCAACGGCGTCTAAATTCAACCCTTCTATATTTGGCGCACGCCCTGCACCGACTAAAATTTCATCAACAATCACCGACTCCTCCTGACCATTACAGGTATAGTGCAGTAACTTTCCTTCATCCATCTTCGCCGCCCGTTTCATTTGGCAATCCAAGATTAAACGAATGCCTTCCTTTTGAAATCTATTCTGCACCATTTCTGCAGCATCTGCGTCTTCTTTATTTAAAATATGAGAATGGCGATGGAAAAGAATCACCTCACAACCTAACCGACGGAAAGCTTGCGCCAATTCACAGCCAATCGGTCCCCCGCCAATTACAGCAAGGTGTTTGGGACGTTCGGTTAAGGAAAAGACGGTTTCATTGGTCAGGAACCCTGCCTCTTCTATGCCATCAATGGATGGGCGTACCGCCCTAGCCCCTGTTGTAATTACTGCTTTTTTAAATCGCAAAATTTTATCACCAACGGCAATGGTATTAGAATCTTGAAACGACCCTTCTCCTAAAAAAACATCAATATTATAGGTTTGTTTAAAGCGTTGGGCTGAATCATGATGACTAATTCCAGCCCTGAGTTTCCGCATTCGTGCCATGACGGCGGGAAAATCAATATCAATCTGTTCCGGAGGACGAATGCCAAAATCTCCCGCTTCTTTCATTTGGGCAACAACACGGGATGAGCGAATAATACATTTAGAGGGGACACATCCAACATTTAAACAATCCCCACCCATGAGATGGCGTTCGACTAAGGCAACTTTTAAGCCAATATCCATCCCAGCAGCACCGGCGGCGGTGACTAATCCCGCCGTTCCTGCACCAATTACCACCAGATCATACCGATCAGCGGGTTTGGGATTAACCCAATCCGGTGGATGAACATGGGAAACCAATTGCTGGTTATATTCATCCATTGGCGGGATAATTACTCTCTCAGATGTTGATGTCATTAGTTACTCCTTAATAGTGATTTGGGATTGGGGAAACGGTGATTTTTTATTTTCTCACTTTGGTCGGGGTGGGTTGAGTTACTTATGGGAGAAAAGAAAATGATAGTGGTGGAACTCGCCCCTACACCCTGACAACTAATCGGAAACGCTTTCATCGAGAACCACATCATCCGAGACTTTTTCATCTAATGCTTTTTTTGCCACTTTGGTAACATAAACGGTGACAGCAACGGTGGCGATAAATCCAATAATCCGAATTGTCCATTGCACCGCCGGATTAGTCGGTTGTGCTTCTGTCCCTACCATCGCTAGACTACCCGCTAAGGAACCAATATAAACATACATAATCGTTCCGGGAATCATACCCACAGAACCCAAAAAGTAGTCTTTCAACGAAACCCCAGTTAATCCATAAGCGTAGTTTAATAAATTAAAGGGAAACACAGGCGACAGTCGGGTTAATAGCACGATTTTAAATCCTTCTCCAC
Source organism: uncultured Coleofasciculus sp. (assembly GCA_964574085.1). GTDB lineage: Bacteria > Cyanobacteriota > Cyanobacteriia > Cyanobacteriales > Coleofasciculaceae > Coleofasciculus. Next base: position 15,097 of record CAZNNK010000024.1, on the reverse strand, counting down.
CCACAGCATCGTCAATCGCTTTAAATTTTTCGTTCCCAGCAATTTTCTGTGCTACCCAACCCCTAGCTAAATACCGCCCTACCAAGAAGGCGGCGGTTGCTCCCAAGGTGGCGCCAATAAACACATAGATAGAACCTAAAACGACACCAAAGACAACGCCAGCGCCTAGGGTGAGGATAGAACCGGGCAGGAATGCTACGGTGGCAATAATATAAAGTATGATAAACGCGATCGCACCAATTGGACCGAGGTCTTGAATCCACTGCAAAGCGTTGCGTAACCAGGCTTGGGGATTGAATCCTGAACCCATGGCTGATTCCTGCGCCAAGGCGGGATCTGTGGCAATTAGTAATGTTGTACCAACCGTCAGCAGCATGAATAGAGTTAGCTTAAATAGCTTTCTGCGGTTTCGGGGACGGAATTGGCGTTTCATCCAGTTATCTCTCCTCAATTGACCTATCTTATCGCTCATGCGCCATCCCAGGTGCATCGTTATGATCATCCTAAACGGATACGCTGAGAATTCCCTGAAAATAGATGAAATGTCTGATGAATTAGGACTCTAAATCTCCTATTCCCTATATCCTTAAAAAAATACTTGACTATTCGTTCCAGAAACGCTAACGTTATTCTAGAAATCGATACGGGAGTTATGGCTCGACACAAGGAGTTCGACCGGGAGGAGGTTTTGGAGAAAGCCATGGAAACCTTTTGGTGCTATGGCTACGAAGGGACTTCCATCCAAGAGTTGGTCAAAAATATGGGCATTAACCGAGGGAGTCTCTATGACACCTTTGGTGACAAACGCGCTTTATTTCAAGCCGCGATCGCGCATTATGACCAAACTGTGGTTAAGGATGCGATCGCCCGACTCGAAGCCCCGGATGCCTCTAAGTCAGCCATTATCGACCATTTCTATAATCTGATTGATCGAGCGGTTACAGATGTTCAACGGCGAGGCTGTTTGATCACCAATACGGCGGTTGAACTCTGTCCCCATGATCCCGATACCGCGACTCGTATCGCCACCAATCTCAAACGGATTGAACGGGCGTTTTATCAAGCGTTGGTAAGGGCAAAAGCCAAAGGAGAACTCAGTGATAAGCATGACCTAAATGCTTTAGCCAATTTCCTGACCTGTACCTTACAAGGCTTGCGGGTTACCTCTAAAGTTCACCCAGATCGGCAGGCTTTGCGAGGTGTCGCTCAGGTAGCACTTTCTGTTCTGGACTAATTCAATTCTTTTTTTTGAGTTATTCTGGAACGTTTATTCCACAAACACAAATTACCCAGGAGAATTGCCATGACTTTGACACAAGAACTCAAGAATCTTCGCCAGCAACTCCGAGCCAACCATGCTGAGGACACCAAAGCGGTTATGGATCAAGCCACCCAAGATTTGGCGAACTCAGGACTTGTTGATCGCAGCCTCAAGGTTGGCGACAAAGCCCCCAATTTTCGCCTCCCGAATGCTGTTGGCAAAACCGTTGAATTGCAAGATTTACTCAGCCGTAATCCTGTCGTTATTTCCTTCTACCGAGGTAGCTGGTGTCCCTATTGTAATCTGGAATTACGAACCTTACAGCAGTCCTTACCGGAAATTAAAGAATTAGGGGCAACCTTAGTGGCAATTTCGCCCCAAACACCGGATAATTCCCTATCCACCGTGGAGAAAAATGACCTAGAGTTTCAAGTATTAAGTGATGTGGGCAATCAGGTGGCTAAGGAGTTTGGCTTAGTTTTTGTGCTACCGGAAGAATTGCGCTCGATTTACCAAGACTTTGGCATTGATTTACCCGCTCATAACGGGGAGGATACATTTGAATTACCCATTCCTGCCACTTATGTTATTGCCCAAGATGGGACAATCATTCATGCATTTGTTGAAGTTGATTACACGAAACGCTTAGATCCAGCGGAGATTATCGCCGCCTTAAAGCAACTGTCTGTAGCGGCTTAATTTGAAGCGAACCGATGAGTTTGTAGTAGGCACTTTAGTGCCACCATAGCTGGCATCGCCTACTACAAACAAAGCTTTAATTCAACGCCAAATATTCCGATTCTTAAGCGTTTATAGTTAGCGCTCAAGTGATGAGGGCGCTAAAGCGCAACTACAAACAAAGGTGCGATCGCGGCTGAAGGGATGGCGTCCACTCACACGGGTGAGCAACTGATGAGCATGGATATACAGATTATCTGTTCTTAGAGGAGTCTCAGCAAGCTAGTTAATCCAGAGTAACCAGGGTGCGATCGCCCGATTCATTTATACCAAGTACCCCAGCTCCCCTACACCCCTACACCCCATCACTTATTCAGCAGCCCCTAGTTACTATTCCTCAAACCCTTTTGCATCCAAGTTCGGCTTTCTGTACCGATCAAGCCTGAGCTAGACTTCTATACTTGGAATAGAGACTACAAAAATCTTTACAAATAACAGCTATGGCTCCCGATCCCAAGATCATGAATAGCGTCGAGCAGCTTGGCTATCGCGTCACCGTGGGTGATGTAGCCGCTCAAGCCGGATTGAATATCAATCTAGCCGAACGCGGATTACTAGCGCTAGCCTCCGATGCAGGTGGACATTTGCAAGTCGCCGAGTCAGGTGAAATTGCCTACCTGTTCCCCAAGAACTTTCGGACAAACCTGCGAAACAAATTCCTCCGGTTGCGCTTGCAGGAATGGTGGGCAAAAATTTGGCGTGTCTTATTTTACCTGATTCGGATTTCCTTCGGGCTTCTCCTCTTACTTTCAATTGTCCTCATTTTTCTCGCCATTTCGATTATCGTCATTAGTATCAGTTCCAGCAGCGATAGTGATTCGGGTGGCGGCGGTAACGGGGGTTCCAATCGAGGCGGCGGCATGTTTTTTATGCCCCACTTCTGGATTGGACCTGACATATTTTGGTTTTTTGACCCCAGTTACGAACGCCATCGACAACGGCGCACCTCCTGGGATTCTGCTGAGAGTAAGCAGATGAATTTTCTGGAGGCAATTTTCTCATTCCTGTTCGGTGATGGCAATCCCAATGCTAATTTAGAAGAACGTCGTTGGCAAGAAATCGGTACAGTGATTCGCAATTCCGGCGGTGCGGTTACAGCGGAACAGATTGCTCCGTATCTGGATGATATTGGTACAGGCTATCAACGAGAGTATGAGGACTATATGTTACCCGTTCTCAGCCGTTTCCAGGGGCGTCCGGAAGTCAGTCCCGATGGAGAAATTATCTATCACTTCCCCGATTTACAGACAACTGCACAACAGCAGCAGCGTCAGCCTGTTCCCTCTTATCTGCAAGAACAGCCTTGGCGCTTTAGTGCGGCTACCAGTGGACAAAAGATACTGGCAATTGGGTTAGGCGGAGTGAATATTGTCGGTGCTTTGATGCTGGGTTCTCTATTAAGAGGAGGCGAAATTGCTGCCGAGATAGGGGGATTGGTGGCGTTTGTCGCCTCAATTTACTGGTTTTTACTGGGGTACGGAATTGGCTTTTTAGCAATTCCTTTGATTCGTTATTTCTGGATTCAACGGAAAAATAGTGAAATCGCAGCCCGAAATCAGCAACGACAGCAGGAAGCATTAGCACTGGCTCAAGCTGATGCCAATTTACAGAAAAAGCTGGCGTATGCCCAACAGTTTGCGGCGCAAAATGTAATTGGGCAAGAGGATTTGGTGTATACCAGTGAACAGGATTTACTGGATCAAGATTTGCAACGAAAAGACCAAATTGATGCTGAGTGGCAACGCCGTTTAGAGTCTGGTTCTTAGGTAGCTAGATCAGGTTTTAAGTAGATTAAGTGTTTTAACCGCTAATCATCAGAAATATTCCTTCCCGTTCAAGTAAGAGGTACAGAGATCCCCGACTTCTCCAAGAAGTCGGGGATCTGGCTTAGCTTAGATATACTCTAATTGTAATTAGTTGCGCCAATCTAGCTTAGACAGCACCGGGACCTCTACCACGCTCATCTTTTCCCATCGTCAACTCGCCTTGGCGTTCTTCATCGAGTTGTTGCAGTTCTTGGCGGCGTTTAGCTGTCTCTTGTTCTTCTTTTTGGCGCAAGTCGCCCGGTTCGTTAACATACATTTCGGGTTCAATGGCAAAGTTATTCACTAAGCCTTCATTATCGACGGTATAACCCTCAGTGGTGTCGATACTGTCAGGATTGGTTTGGTTCTGTTCCGTGATCTTTGTCTTATAGTTATCCCCTTCCCGTTCATGACGGGCGGCTGTTTCCGCTGGAACCAGGTTTCTGTCGTAGGTTTCGGATTTAATTTGCTCTTTTGTCTTGGCTTGGCGATCTGAAGGATTTGTCGGATTCATATATAAGTCCTCGAAAAGCATCAATATGTATGTATTTCATTTTCCAACTTACAGAAAAATTAATTGACGTACATCCCTCTGGCGAGTTAAATTGAGTCCACTTTAGAGGTGTTTAGCACCAATGCATCCCTCTATGGGATTAAATTTTAAACGGTATCGCTTCTTGGCTAGAGATGGGGGAGATGAGGTTGTAGAGACGTGCCATGGTACATCTGGGAGATGGGAGTGGGGTAACATCAGGCTCAATGACCAATCCCCCGCAACGTGGGGCAATTGGTGATAAAAGTTACAATAGTCCAGAGAGTTGGTCAAAAATAAGGGTTGACGTATTGGACAAGATGTGTGTAAGTAAAAACAATACTTTATTCTCTCTGGCATCCCCGTTTTGACTTATTACTTATTACTTATTACTTCATCGTAGTTATGTCATCATCTCGAAAGCCGCCTTATATGAGAGACTTTGCTCAGTTTGAGCAGCATGTGGCAACGATTTTTCAGAACGAGGGGTGGACTGTTACCACTCCCGACCCCAAGCCACCAGAGTATGATTTAGTGGTTAGCAAAGAGGGTCAAGTTGGTGCGGTTCATCTGAAATGGTTGATTAGTAATGTCCAAAAACCCCAAATACTTCGATTTTTAGGCTTTTTAGAATCAAAAGCGGGTCAAGAGTTTAACTGTGGTTTTTTTATCACCACTAAAGGCTATGGTGCGCCCGCCAATGCTTTAATTCGCTCCTGGGGGTCAGACGCTAAAATCCAATGTGGAATTGCAGCAGACACCCAAATTCTCTGGGTGAATGAGGATGAATTACCGCCGCCAGAACCGCCGAAACCGGGTAAAATTTATGTTGGCGTTTTTACCTGCAAAGGTGGCGTCGGCAAAACCACCGTATCTGCTCATTTAGCAGGTGCATTTGCCCTAGAGGGATTTAATGTGGCGCTCGTCGATTTAGACCCGGAACAAAACCTGCAAAAGCTATTAGGCGATGGGGTGGATGTTCCCCGACCGAGAGGCGTGGGCGCGAGTACCTATATTGCCGTCTATGACTGGCGTGAGTGGCATGAAGATGCCGCACGGGATTGTAAAATGGTCGTTTGCGATTGTTCCCCTGCCCTAGAGCGTAACCCGAAAGAGCTGGTAAGTCAATTTGACTATTGCATTATTCCCACCACCTTAAATCCCTTGGGACTGAACAAACATGGTCAAGTGATTAAAGATACGGTAAGAGGAATCCGAAAACTCAATCACAACGCTCACTTATTTGTGCTGGTCAATAATTTTAAATATCCCGGTTCTAAACGGCGATTGCGGTTGCTCCGAGATACGTTTTTGAATACGTATAATGAGGTCAAAGCCATCGATCATAAGTTTCACTGCATTGATCCCAAATACGCTTGTATTCGCTCTAGTGATCAACTGTATTATTGGGGAATTCATTTACTGGAAAATCCTGAAGAAGCCCGTAGTGAGTTAGCGTTTAAACTGGTGGGCGGAATTTGTTATCCCCGCGATGATTTTATTAACCTCGCCGATTATATTGAACGAGAAGCGGGGTTAGGGATTCTCCGTAATTAAGAAAGACTACAGAATTAAGAAAGACTACAGAGAGTAGCCGAGCGATCGCATAACCTGGTAAATCTGTACTCAACCCTATTTGGGGTTTAGCTGTAAATTTATAAGATTGCGATGACGACTAACGCGAAATACGTCCTAGCCCTTGACCTCGGTACCACGGGGAACCGAGCGATTTTATTTGACAAACAGGGTGCGATCGCCGGACAAGTTTATCAGGAATTCACCCAGCACTACCCCCAACCCGGTTGGTTGGAACATGATCCCCAGGAAATTTGGCGGGATACTCGTGACTGTATCCAGCAAGTCTTACAGGATCAGGGGGTGTCAGCTTCAGAGATTGCGGCGATTGGTTTAACCGTACAGCGCGAAACCTGTTTACTCTGGGATAAGACCACAGGGGAACCCTTGCATAATGCGATCGTTTGGCAGGATCGACGCACCGCCGCCCGATGTCGGGAGTTAAGCCAACAGGGGCATGATGCGGATATTCAACAACGTACCGGATTAGTCCTGGATGCCTATTTCTCAGCCACGAAGTTAGAATGGCTGCTGAATTGGGTGCGCCAGGAGAAACCGGATACGAATTTTGATAATGTCTTAGCTGGCACCATTGATACCTGGATTCTCTGGAATCTCACCGGGGGCAAAGTCCACGTTACCGATCACAGTAATGCCAGCCGCACCATGCTGATGAATCTCGCCAATCAAGATTGGGATCACAGCCTCTTGGATTTATTTGGCATTCCGGCTCAGATTTTGCCCCAAATTCAACCCAGTATGGGACTGTTTGGCAAAACGGAATCCAGTTTGTTAGGCGAAGAAATTCCGATTATGGCGATTTTCGGGGATCAACAAGCGGCACTGTTTGCCCACGGTTGCGATCGCCCGGGTATGCTCAAATGTACTTACGGTACAGGTTGCTTCTTGATTTCCTATACGGGCAAAGAAGTGACGCGATCAGGCAATCGACTCCTTTCCACTGTCGCCTGGACAAATGCCGCAAATGGCAGTGGTACGGATGTGGCTTTTGCCCTAGAAGGGGCGATGTTCACCACCGGGGCTTGTATTCAGTGGCTGCGAGATGGTTTACAACTGATTGAGTCGGCTGCCGAAACTGAACCCCTAGCGCGTCAAGTCGAAGATACCAATGGGATTTATTTTGTTCCCGCCCTCAGTGGTTTAGGTGCCCCCCACTGGGATATGAGTGCCAGAGGTGCATTCCTCGGTATTACAGGCGGTGTCAAGCGGGAACATATGGTACGGGCGGTATTGGAATCGATCGCCTATCAAGTCAGAGAAGTCGTTGATGCCATGAACAAAGACGGCGACACCCCCATCGAACTCCTGAAAGTAGACGGTGGTGCATCTCAGAATGACTTCTTAATGCAGTTTCAAGCCGATGTCCTCAACATCCCCGTGGAACGTCCCGCCGTTCTTGATGCGACAGCGCAAGGTGCGGCATTTGGTGCAGGGTTAGCCGTTGGATTCTGGGATGATTACCATAAGCTCGTTGACCAAACCGCCATCGAACGCACATTTGAGCCGGGAGAGGGTGCAAAAGCAGCTCAGGATAATTTTATCAGTTGGCAGAAAGCCGTGGAACGTGCCAAGCATTGGGTAGAGTGACATCCTCAGCAAAATTTGATCCACTCTAGTGCAAGAAGGCAGAAATAACGCCAACAGCTAATCTCTCCCCCAGCTTCCCAGACGTAGCATGCTACGTCTCTACAAGCTCTTACCATAAGCCTCATAGCCTTCTGCCCTCTGCCTTCGGACTTCTGCCTTCTTATACTAGACTTCCCCGTTCTCGCCGCAGGCGGGGGAGTTCATTTGTATGTAAGTACAAATCATCGAACTTAATTATAAATATAACTAATACTGATTAATCGAGGCTGGAATCCGTCAATAGCGTGAATAGAAAACCAGGCAAACCCTTGTCAAGACGGTCATTGACTGGGATAATAATACCCCGCCTATCTGGATACGAACGGGTTGGTGTACCTATAAGAATAACTAATTTAATATTCAATTAACACTTTCATTCCTAATCCCGTTTAAACTTTTTAACTTTTTTTCGTAGTATCAGAAGTGAGGCAGAAAATGTTTGCCAATTAGCTGATGCTAATCGGGTCAGTATACTAAGGCACAATTGATTCTGCTGCTTCAGAGTAATAGAGAGGAACACAAATGGCAAGTTACAAAGTCACCTTAAAGAACGAAGCTGAAGGCTTGGATACAACTATTGAAGTACCTGATGACGAGTACATTCTCGATGTGGCGGAAGAGCAGGGTCTTGATTTACCCTATTCTTGCCGTGCTGGTGCCTGTTCTACCTGTGCTGGTAAACTCGTCAATGGTGAAATCGATCAGTCTGACCAGTCTTTCTTAGATGATGATCAGATTGAAGCTGGATATATTTTGACCTGTGTAGCTTATCCTAAATCTGACTGCACGATCATCACTCACCAAGAAGAAGAACTGTACTAATTCTGTCAATATTGCTCAGGCGTTAACTCAGTCGCCTAATCCATCAATAAGCCTACTAACTATTTTAGTAGGGAAAGCAGGAACACAAAAAAAAACGGTGTTCCTGCTTGCAGGATATCGAAGAATACGCCGCTTTCTCATCGTTGGCGTGAGCATACAAACTCATTTCTTCGCCAAAAGCAAGACTCGAGTCAAGCTGTTGAGAGACTAAACTATCTCCAAACAGCCACCAATGAACAATCAACAATGAACAATCAACAATGAACAATGACTTAGCCTCCCAGTTGTAACTGTGTTTCGGTTCTGGGATGAGGTATTGCCTGTGGAATGGGTAACTCTAGGCTTCTAGAAGACTTTTTCTTGAGTTGCTGGAGTTGTTTTCGACTCGCTTTGTCTTTATTGATAAAGCGATTATTGAGAGTTTGAATCTCCTGGAGCTCACTTTCGGCGGCAGCAAATAACCACTTACCATCCGAGTCAAACTCAAACATCGAGGTTAAATGACATTGAGTAGGATGGCTATATCGCATACATCCGCCCTCAGCAGAATTGGCATCGCAAAAAGGGCATTGAATTTGGGAACACGTATTCATAGTAGACTGTGACATAGGTGAATTTTTCTTCAACCTCAACAGGCACGGAAATTAAGGTATTTCATTCTTACCTTAACATTACTAGACTCATGAAGTGCGGCTCGGGTTCCTGAGTTCTTCAGTCTCCTGGCATCGACATTACCTATGGGGCATAACCCTCAATTCCTTACTCTGTAAAAATTTCATGAATATCCCCTCTGGTGGGGATGAGTTTTTAAGGGCTTGTAATTCCTTATCTTCATGGAAGATTCACAGAGTTTTCGGGTTATCTTTACTCATACTTTAAATGAATGTTTACAACTAATTATTCTTCTCATCAATTAAATTAAAACACCTCAATTATTCTCTCAAGCTATTAAATTACTTGGGGAAATTTGATTCCGAAGTAAAATGATTACTTATTTCCCTTTGTGACTATAAAACCTGTAAAATGTAACGAAGGCTACGGAATATTTACCTATTATAACCATTACTTTTCATATTAGGTGTGCCACGGCACTAAGCTAAAAAACTGGATAAACTAGGTACATCTACCCAACTGTTCTGTTGATGCGATTGATGAGTTAAATCCATTAATAATTGGGAATAGACTCCTTCTGCCAGTGAAGGCATCATCACTTTACCCGTATCAATGCTTTGAACCCACTGGTCTATAACCCGAATGAAGGGGGCTAAACGCCCATCCGGGTAAACTTGGGGAAATGCCAGTCGTTTGGGAATGTCCACCTCTGCTAAAGATTCCCCAGCTGGGGCAGCCCAAAGCTGAAATCCATGAACATAATCGTTTTGGTTGGAACTGCCCAAAATCAAAGTGCCGCGATCGCCATAAACTTCGACAAAATGCCCTCGCCCATTATAAGTCACGGAACTGATGCAAAGTTGGCAAGGTGTACCATCGGCTAATTCCAACATTAGTAACCCCGTATCATCGGCATCTACAGGTTTTAGTTTCCCCCCTTCACTGGGATCAGGGCGTTCCGGAATTGCCGTATTCAGTTGGGCGCACAACCGACGTACCGAACCAAACAGCCAATTAATGTAATCAAACGAATGAGACGCCACAGCACCTAATGCACCGCCGCCCTTCTCTTTTTGGGCGTACCAATTCCAAGCCCGTTGTGGGTTGGCACGACTGGAGACTAACCAGTCAATTTTAATCAGACGCTTTTGACCAACAAAGCCGGATTCTAAGTATTCTGCCAAGAGTTGCCATGGGGGAACAAAGCGAAATTCAAAATCTGGCATAGCTACAACCCCTTGCTTATTGGCGAGGTGATAGAGATCTCGCGTCTCGGTGGCTGAAAGGGTCATTGGTTTTTCCAATAACAGATGCTTCCTGGCTTGCAACACCTGCTGCGCCATTTCGTAGTGGAGAAAGGGTGGGGTAGAAATGCTTACTGCTTGGACATCTGGCATCGCTAGTATATCCTCCAGGCGATCGCTCGCTTGGGGAATATTATGAGATTCAGCTACCGACTTGGCTTTATCCAGGTGAGGATTATAAACCGCTACCACCTTTGTGCGGGGGTGAATCTGAAAACCTGGGATATGAATTTTCTGTCCAAATCCAGTACCGATTACAGCAACTCCAATGTGATTTGTCATTTGTTGTTCGTCATTTGTCATTTGTTATTCGTCATTTGTCATTTGTCCTCAGACAAGAAAGAGGGAATGCAAATGATCGCTGATAACTCATTATTACGAGTTACTTGAGTTTTCAACCCAGGCAATCACGTCTTTGCCTAAGCACGTACCATTAAGTTGGTCAATCTCGCGGATACCTGTGGGACTGGTAACATTCACCTCGGTGAGATAGCCACCAATCACATCAATTCCTACAAAATACAAGCCATCTTGTTGTAACTGGGGCTTGAGCAACGCACAAATTTTTTGCTCTTGCGCTGTAATTTCTGTCGCCGCCACTCGACCCCCAACCGCCATATTGCCGCGAAATTCGCTGCCCGTGGGAATGCGATTAACTGCCCCAATCGGGTCACCATTGAGGAGGATGATCCGCTTATCTCCCTCTTTGGCAGCCGGAAGATAGGTTTGCACCATGACGGGTTCATATCCCCATTTAGTGCTAACTTCTACCAGGGAATTAAAGTTGCGATCGCCTGCTTCTAAAAACAGAATCCCTTCCCCAGCTTTACCTCCTAAGGGTTTAAGCACGGCTGATCCTTGTTTCTCGACGAATTTCTGGATGGTCAACTTATCCTGGCTAACAATAGTTTCCGGAATCACCTCCTGAAACTGAAGGGCGTACATTTTCTCATTGGCCCCTCGCAACCCCGTCGGCGTATTGATGACCTGAGTCTTTTTAGGGTTAATGTAGTCCAGAATGTACGTCGCATAGAGGTAGGGAATCGTCACGGGGGGGTCAGTTCGCATAAAAACGGCATCCATATTCTCTAAAGGAAAGGACGCCGTATCCGAGATCGCGTACCAGCGTTCGCTAACAACCCAACGTCCCTCAACCAGTTCGGCTGGGATTAGCTGCACCTTCTCTAGATTTGCCCATGCTTGATTATTGACAACCGTTAGCTTTTGAGCCTGAGTCACCCAAACCTCATGACCCAAGGCTTGGGCAGCTTCCATGAGTGCCACGCTCGTATCATGACTGGGATTGAGCTTGGAGAGCGGGTCTATGATAAACGCAAATTTCACGCCGGAAATCCTTCCTCAGTTACTAATATCCATTTGCGGCTAATAGTACCGTATTGGGGATTGGGGAATCCTTTCCCCAGCTCCCCCAGCTCCCCCTGCTTTTGGCGCTTAAGTTGACACCAATAATCAATGACTCGCCCCTGCTCCGTCTTGCAGTAAGGTATCTAGTTCACCTTGTAGTTCTAACCCATATAGGTCGTCGCAACCCCCAATATGGTGGTCATTGATAAAAATTTGTGGCAGAGAACGGCGTCCATTGGCTCGTTGTGTCATTTGCTCTCGTGCCTGTTCATCGCCATCGATACAATATTCGGTAAACTCAATGCCCTTTTCATTGAGCAGCCCTTTTGCTCGCATACAGTAGGGGCAGCGACTCCAAGTATAAATTTCGACCTTGGGTTCCATTATCTTTTCTCAACGTCAGCAACATTTCTTAAATTTTAGCTTTCTTCGCCGGAAACCCGACGCTCACCCGCCCCATCTATTCAGCCGTTAAAATTGATTGATAAGGTAAGCTAATTTTAGCTTGCCCCTATAGGCATTGTTCCATGACCAACCCATCTCAATCGATCTCAAACGATTTATTCAACGCTCAATGTGAGCTAAAAAGTGATCAAAATCACATATTGGTGTTGCCGCAAATGCCAGACAGAGTTTAACCAAACTTGTTAGGCTGTGGAAAACAGTAGGTATAACATGAGGTAGAGCGTCTCCAACTGTGATGCTAATCCGTAAGGAACTAGCATCGGAGGTAGTAGCTAGACCCCTTAACCTGAAAAGGAACTCGCTCGCTCCCGTGCAACTACCTGCTTCAGACCACTACTGCTTAATAGTTAATCGCCTTGAGTCAACTACCCCGTCCATAGCCTAGCCATGGACGAAGCTGGTTAAAAGTCTTGCGTTGACCTGCCTAAGTTCCCCGAGAACTACATGACTATTCTATTTAAATCCCGCCGGGAGTTTTGTGGGGTTGCCTACCGTTAGCAAGGATGTGTTGATGATTACTCCAGGTCGGTGGAGATGTTAAGACTGTGGGAATTGGATGCAAAAGACTCCTCATCAACCTGATTAAATATTACCAATGGACTGCCTGAAAAAGCCTGCAAGGAAAAATTATGTCTAGTCAGCACAACGGATTCACAATTCACTTTTGGGGCGTTAGAGGAAGTATTGCCTGTCCAGGTCCGGAAACGGTTCGCTATGGCGGGAATACCCCTTGTGTGGAAATGCGCGTGGGTAAAGAACGATTAATTTTTGATGGGGGTACGGGTTTGCGGGTGTTGGGACAGTCCATGTTGTCACAAATGCCAGTGGAGGCTCATCTGTTTTTTACCCACTCCCACTGGGATCATATTCAAGGGTTTCCCTTCTTTGTGCCTGCGTTTATCAAAAGTAATCGTTTCCGTATCTATGGAGCGATCGCACCGAATGGTACTACGATTAAGCAACGCCTCACTGACCAAATGCTCCACCCCAATTTTCCTGTCCCGTTGCAAGTCATGCAAGCTGATTTGCAGTTCTATGACCTAGAGATTGGCGAAAGCGTTGAGATTGGCGAGATTACCGTCGCAAATACCTTGCTCAACCATCCTGGTGAAGCAGTGGGATATAGAGTGAATTGGCGGGGACATTCAGCCGCCTACATTACTGATACTGAACATCGAGAGAGTGGTTTAGATCAAAATATCTTAAAACTGATTCAGGATGTGGATGTGCTGATTTACGACGCCACCTACACGGATACCGAATATTATTCTCCGGCAACTAGCAAAGTGGGGTGGGGGCATTCGACTTGGCAAGAAGGTATTAAGTTAGCCAAAGCCGCTAACGTGAAAACATTGGTGATTTTTCACCACGATCCCTTACACAACGATGATTTCTTGGATCGAATTGGCGAAGAAGCCATTCAACACTTTCGCAATACCGTTATGGCTCGTGAGGGTTTGTCCATTTCTTTGGTGGAGTCGGCTGTCTCCGAGCCAGTATCCCTGCAACAAGAGGCAAAAGCGTCTGTTGGCTAGCATTACCCTACCCGGTCCTCAATGTCTTTAAGCCGTCAGGGAGCTAACTCGCAGCCAAAGAGTCGGTCAAGATCTAGCCACGACTGCGAGAATGTGTAAAAATGTAAAGCGTGTGGGTTACTTCTTCTCTTGCCACTGCTTTAACACCAACTGCTGTTGCCCTAGGAAACTTTGACGGCATTCACCGAGGGCATCAACAGGTAATTCAGCCTATTTTGCAGCACTCTACCCTTTTACCCAATCCGTCTGAACCGATAAATCCTCAAGAGAGGGTTAATCGGGAAGGTAAGCATATTTACCCGACGTTGGCAACCTTTTATCCCCATCCCCGTGAATTTTTTTCCGGTCAACCCTGGAAGCTATTGACACCCAAGCCGGAAAAAGTAGACCAGTTAAAGCGCTTGGGCATTGAACAACTGGTACTCCTGCCCTTTGACCGAGAATTAGCGGCATTAAGCCCAGAACAATTTGTAGAAAAGATTTTAATTGAGCAATTGCGAGTCACTCATGTCAGTATTGGAGAAGATTTTCGCTTTGGATATCGCCGGACTGGAACCGCGAAGGACTTGCAGGCGATCGCAGCCACATACCAGGTTCAAGTTAGTATTGTGACCATCCAAACCTGTCAAGGGGAACGGATCAGTAGTTCCCAAATTCGCCAATCCTTAGAGCAAGGAGATATCCTCAAAGCTAATCGCTTATTGGGTCGTCCTTACAGCATTATGGGTCAAGTTGTCAAAGGGCAGCAATTAGGCAGAACTATAGGATTTCCCACTGCCAATCTGGAATGGTTTCCCGACAAGTTTTTACCCCGCAACGGGGTTTACTGTGTGCGCGTCAATAGTCCCTCATTCCCGGAGCAATGGGGTGTAATGAATATTGGAGAACGTCCTACCGTCAAGGGAACCTGCTTGACAGTTGAGATTCACCTGCTAAATTGGTCTGGTGATTTATACGGACAGACCATAACGGTGAGCCTAGAGCAGTTTTTGCGACCCGAACAAAAGTTTGCGTCCCTAGATGACCTAAGGACGCAAATCCAGGCTGACTGTGCGGCAGCGAGAACTTTTTTTGAGACCCAGTAATAGGGAATGGGGAAGGGTAATGAGAGAACGGATTGAGCAACTCAAAGAAAATCTGGCTCAGACGATTGTGGGTAAAGCTGATGCCATTCGTTTAGTCCTGGTTGCTTTGCTCTCAGGCGGTCATGCTTTGCTAGAGGATGTGCCTGGAGTCGGTAAAACCCTGCTGGCAAAATCCTTGGCACGTTCCATTAATGGACAATTCCAGCGAATTCAATGTACACCTGACCTCTTACCGGCGGACATCACCGGGACGAATATCTGGAATCCCAGTAGCCGTGAATTTGAATTTCTAGCAGGTCCAGTCTTTGCCAATATTCTACTGACGGATGAAATTAACCGGGCAACCCCACG
>CAZNNK010000023.1:8600-17629 GCA_964574085.1 uncultured Coleofasciculus sp. | reverse complement strand
GGGGATCGAAAGAACTGGGCAATGCTCCAAAGTTCAATTCGGGTATTAATGCTGATCCGGCAGGATAGTGCGTTTGAGGAATCCCAAAAATTAAATTCGGGGCAAAGCTTTCGATGTCTTCTGCTTCAATTCGGGCATTCGTTAATTCTTCAGGAAACGGAACGTTGGGGCGACGACAGTGGGTATTATAAGTCATATCTCTGTTTCAGCCTTAGCTTGTGAACTCTTTGATTGACTTATTAGGGGTGGGTTGTTGAAATTATGCATTTGAATGACCCAGACTTGGAATTCTTCCCAGCATTGAGGAGCGGCTGTTGTGGTTTTCAGAGTGAGAGCGTTTTTCTGGGAAAAAACTGTCACAATAATTACCCATGTTCTCGAAAAAAGTCAGTTCAACTTGAGTGGCTTTTACTGTCCTCACCAGTAAGAAGCGGTCTAGGCATTTAACATGGCTCTGTCATAGACTGGTTCTGGGTTGGAGTAATGTTAGGCGGGGTGAAGTTGGCTTGCTTTAACATAGGGTTCAATCCCATAGGGCTGACAGGATAACCTAATTCAATCAGTTTTTTGTCTGTTGGCATTAAAGGAAATGAGATAAAATCACTTTATTTTTTTCTAAACAAGTTCTGGTTGAACCTTGAAGTTACACGTTTGAGTGAACTATAGTGACGGTGGATTAATTAGAGGCTTAAGCACAAACTTAAACCGAGAACTAAAGTTATGACATTTTTATTGAACTCTGATAATGTTTTCGATTATTTAGTTGAGCATAGTTTTTGCCATCCATCAGAGCTAGCTCTCAGTCAGGTTGAGCCAGTTGCTGCCAAAAACTTTAACTTATTGGTAAAGTTGACCGATACTCATAAGCTTTTGGTCAAGCAGGAACGGCATAATCAGGACGGAAAAACGGCTGGTGAGTTTTGGGGTGAGTGGCAAATGCAACTGTTTTTACAGCAGTTTCCAGAGGTTGAACATCTACGCCCTTTTTTGCCAGACGTGTTGCATTTTGATCGGGATCATTCAATTCTTGTCTGCCGTTACCTGGATGATTACCGGGATTTAATGGAGTTTTACAGTAAGGAAAAGCGTTTTTCTACAGAAATTGCAGTGGCAATTAGTACGTTCTTGGCGACTCTCCATCGCGATACGTTTAACTGCCAAGACTATCAGCATTTCTTTGCTCAACAGTCGGATCAGCTCACGAGTGATCAAGTTCCTAAATTGATTCGAGGGTTGGAACGAATTGAACCGGAAATTTTTGGTCAAGTACCTGCTGATGGGTTGAAGTTTTTTGCCCTTTATCAGCGGTATGATAGTTTGGGGTGTGCGATCGCGGAGTTAGGCAATGCGTTTTCTCCTTGTTGTCTGACTCACAATGACCTGAAGTTGAATAATATCCTGGTTCACAGCGATTGGGAGCAAACTCCTGATAGCATTGTCCGTATTATTGACTGGGAGCGATCGGCGTGGGGAGATCCAGCGTTTGATTTAGGAACACTACTTGCCAGCTATGTGCAAATTTGGCTCAGTAGCTTGGTGATCAGTAATTCACTCAGTATCGAAGAATCTCTGCGTTTAGCTACGACACCCCTAGAACAGCTTCAGCCTTCCATTGCTGCTCTAATTCAAGCGTATTGTGACACGTTTTCAGATATCTTTAATCATCGCCCTGATTTCTTACAACGGGTGGTGCAATTTACAGGTTTTGCTTTAATTCAACAGATTCAGGCAATGATTCAGTATCAAAAATCTTTTGGCAATATGGGGATTGCGATGCTTCAGGTTGCTAAGACGTTGTTATGTCGTCCGGAACAATCTATGGCGACAATTTTTGGTGCGGCGGCGGTTCAAGTGACTCAGCGTAGTTCTGCTGCTGTTTAAAATATTTAGGGACAACCAAAGGATTATGCAATTACTCAATTCTCCTCAAACTCAGCTAACTACTGAAGCAACGGGACGATTACTCGATGTTCTGGAGGACATTGTTAATAAAGTTGAAATTCAGTCTAAATTCTCGATACGTCATCCCGACTACAAACCGTGGGAATTGCCGGCTGAGACAGTTGCCCGTTTTCAGACAATGCCTGAACAGATACAGCAGAAGTATCTGAGTTTGCAACTGTGTAATTTTCTCTACGGTATTTATTACAACGGTTCGATGCGAACTGCCCTAGCACTTGATGGCAAGGGGAATAATTTGCCCTTGGATCTGGAAAATAAGACGGTTTTGGGGGTAGATGTTGGATTTTACGAACGATTGCATCAAAGCAATCAGGGAAAGGGATACTTCGATCCGGGTTGGTATATCGTCAGGCAAGAGAGTGATGACAGTCTTGCTGTAACGAAGAACGGTTTAACGTTACATATCCAGCGATCGCAACATCTCCACCCGGTTGAAGCGCAGACGAATGTAGGGAACTGGGTAGCGATCCGGATGCCCCCAAATGTTGTACAAAATGGGTTTTACATGGCAGTTGGCAATGCGGGGTTCCAGAGTCATCATCATCCAGGCTACTCTCCAGAGCTGGTGCGCGTCTACTTCAGCCTCACCCCTGAAGGCGCGATCGCACTCATGAGTAGTCTGACACAGCAGTTGAATGACATTTCAATTCCATTTACCTTTAAGGCACTATACAACCCCACTGACTATGAACGTTATGACTCAGGAGTTCTCTATTTTGAGAAGTCTAACTATGAGGCTGTTCGTCAGGTTCTTGAGAGTATTTATGCCCAAACACGAGAGCATTTTCACCCAGATGTGCCTCTATTCACTAAATTACTTGCACCAGGGCTAGGTTTAGCAGAGGAACCTGACCAAAAATTTGCAGCCCAAGAAAGTTTTGGGATGAATCGCTGCCAAATTGTTGCCAATGGTTTACTGGATGCTTGGCAGAAGGGGGATGACTCGCCAAATCGTCGGATGAACGCTATCCTCCAGCAATTCTCCCGCTTGGGGATTGACTGGCAGCGTTCCTACCTCAACGCCAACTCGGAAGACATTTACACACCGTTGAATCGATGAAACTAACTGATCTCACGCCGTCGCCAGTCGTCTCATCACGGGAAATCCGCCCTATTGTGAATAAAAGTTCGGAGTCTGATTTGCCTTTTTACCGTAAACTAGGGCGGACTGATTTAACCGTTAGTTGTCTGGGATTAGGGGGTGGTGGTGGCATTTCCAGTGAAGACACTCTCTACGCTTTCGAGCAAGGAATTAACTACTTTTTTTATTCGAGTGATTTGCACCACTATATCTATAGTTCCATGTCTGATGCCCTGCGTAAATTATGCGGGCGGAAATCATCGGTACGCGAGAAAGTGGTGCTGGCGACGGTAACTTACATCAAGAGTCCTGAGATGGCAATCTCGGCGTTATTAGATCAGTTTCTGGAACTAAAAATTGACTACATTGATATATTGTTTTGGGGCTGGGTGGGTACGAATGATGGATCAGTTTTAAAGGATTGCTTGCAGCTTTCCCCGGATTTAAGAGGCGCTAATTCTGTTTATCAGCGCACGGTCGAAAGAATGATTGGTACATCAGAGCGACTCAAGCAAATGGGAGCTGTTCGTTATATTGGTGCTTCTTTTCACGATGTCAATCTAGCAAGGATGTGGTCTAATAGTCCACTATTAGATGTGGTGATGGTTCGTCATAATGTTGCTCATCGGTCTGCTCAGAGTCAACTGTTCAATCACTTAGATGTCCATGACCCACAACGACCAGGCATCGTTACCTTTAAGTCTAATGGTTCTCATTCAGGAGCGCTCTGGGATGCTCCCCCCGGTCTGCCAGAGGAATGTTGGCGACCTTCAGTGCCTGATTTCTACCGCTACTCGTTAAGCCAAAATTCTGTGGATGTCTGCTTAATGGGTTTACAAGAGCGATGGGAAATTGATGCCGCGATCGCAGCTACCCGAAAGGGCAAATTAACGGCTACAGAAATTGATTACCTTAACCTCTATGGCGATTTACATCTTAGAAAAATTCAAGTTGACGATATTCCCACTGAAAAATTACTTTGCTCTATCTAATCTTTAACCAATATCCATTCATTCCTGAAAAATTATGCCAGAAGATTTGATCTCTAAATTATCACGACCAGACATTTCACCAGCAACCGACGAGGAAATCCTTGCATATCTACGACGTTCTCGCCAAATGGCTAAAATAGCTGCTGCAATTGAACGAGAAGCAGTGATTATGAATGCCTGTAAGCAACTAGAAATTATTATTTCTGAGGAAGAGTTACAAGTTGCAGGGGATAGCTTCCGTCAAGAACATAAGCTGTTAAGTGCGCCTGAAACCTTGGCATGGTTGGCACAGCAGCGTATGACTGTAGAGGATTGGTCACGAGAAATTCAGGTATCGCTACTGACACAACGGTTAAAAGAAAGTCTTTTCGGTGAAACTGTTGATACTCATTATATGAGTAACCGCAATGATTATCGCCGCGTCGGTCTATCTCAGATTTTAGTGTATGAACGGGTGGAGGCTGAGAGAATCATCCAACTTATCCGAGTACAGAAAGCGTCCTTTTGCGCTTTAGCTCTGGACTATTCTCAAGGGAAACAGTCAAAAGAAAATGGTGGTTTTTTGGGTATTCACTTTCTCGCAGAGTTACAACCAGAAATTGCCCAAGCTGTGACAAATAGCTCTGAAGGAGAAGTGATTGATCCTATTCAAACACAACTAGGCTACCACATTCTAAAACTTGAGAAGTGGTTGCCGATTGAATTGAGGGAAGTAAGGGAGCAAATGTTGGAGTATCTATTTCAGGCTTGGCTAGAGAAGAAAAACCACTCTACACATCTTGCTCAATAGTTTTAATGAAATAATCCTAAGTATCAATATATTGAGTTGAGCCTAAACTTACAGCTATTGATAAATTAAAACTAATCTTCCTGCTTGTCTCTCACCTGAGGGGCATTTTTTTAGACTAAAATCCAATGTTTTAGGGGAAAATAATGTATTAATTATTTCCCTGTTTTTTCATTTATCATTACGGTTTTATGCTGTGTATAGACTACAATAAAAACAAGGTAGTAGAAGAAATCTACTACCTTGTACATCTTTGAATAGGGATAAAATATTCCATGCCTACAATCAAAGTTTCCGATTTGAAGCCTGAAGGATACAACTTGTTCTCTGACTCAGAAAGTTACATGAAAGAACTATCTGAGGACGAATTAGGAACAGGAATATATGGAGGTGCTATATCAACACCTGCCTGTGCTGTTGTTGTTCTAGTAGCCTATACAGTCTCAATCATCGCTTCGGCTGCTCAATCAAAACCTAAAAGCCCTCACAAACCTGGATAATGCGTCTTTGACTACAGAATTGTAGAATGAATAAGATGCTGGAAACAGCGCCAGGATAAGCTTCTATTGAATAAGTAGAAGTAATCCCTAATTATAAGCCCTCTGAATTATATCAGAGGGTTTTAAAGTGAATCCCAGGACTGATCATCGCCAAGTGCAGAAACTACCATAGTAACCATGAAATAGCAAAAATTGGGGCGGGTTTAGTCCTATCTGGGTGCAATCGAAAGATAGTAGTGAAACCCGCCCCTACAGATATTCAATGCCTTTTCCAATACTAAAAATGTAAGCCAATAAATTCTACAAAAAACTGTGCTTTTTATTTCTTGCCAATGCTGATTTTAAGCTTTACACATATAATTTTAAATTCTACTATAGTAGTAGGGTTAAACAAGCAAACGCTTAAGTTTACCCCAAAGAACTAACGTGATAGAAGGATATTTTTCAATGGCTAACATTGCAATTTCTAACTTGTCTCCATCGGGTTCTGATCTGTTTGATGATTCTGAGAGTTATTTGCAAGAATTGTCTGAACAGGACTTGAGTGTTCAGGGTGGGGTAATGATCACCCCTACAATCACTACAATCACTTTAACTACCACGATCACTTTCACCCTGCGCCGACGATAGATTAACTGATACTAAAGACAAAAGTAAATACCCCTTCTAAGGAACTACTTAGCTTGGGCTTTTGTCCGTTAATTAGTCTGTCTTAGTAATCCTAATATCTGTCTCTAACGGTAGTTATGAGGCAGATGTTTTTTTAGGGGGATAGTCAAGACGAGTAACGAAACATTACGGTACATCCAGTTTCGGGGAGAATAAACAAAGCCATCTGATACTCATCAGATGACTGTTAAGGTTTGAATGGCTGATTGCCTACACAAACGAAACGCTCAATTTAATCCACGTTGTTGTTTGATTTGAGCCGACTAACAATTTCAACTTGCTCAATTTTTTGCTTCAGCCATGCACTAAATAAATTTGAAACAATTTCAAGGCGAGTTTTCTCATCCAATTCCGGTTGAATCATCTCCTCAACAAAAATCAAGTGTACCCCCTGAGACGTCATAATAGGCTTCAGCATCTGCGGCGGCGTAGCAGCAAAAACAGCAGCTGAAATCTCCGGCTTCATATCCTGACGTTGAACCATCCCTCGATATCCTCCTTTTCGCCGCAACTCCACATTTTGAATGTATTGTTGAGCAACATCATAAAAACTCATCTCCTCTGCAGTGATTGCATAGAAGAGTTCCATCGCTAAGTCTTCATCATCCAGCACCACCTCATAAATCACTGCACCCGCATAATCTAACTGATGCTCATAAAAGTAGGGTTCAACCTTATCAGCAAATAAATGAGCCGCTAACTTTCCAGAGATAGCCGTGTAATAAACAATTTCTTCAAAATCATCTAAAGATAGACTCTGTTTTTTTAACCACGTCCACGTCTCATCAGCACTTAAAAGTTGATTCATTAATCGAAACTTATTGGCAATTTCTTGAAGTTCCTCAGTTTCCATCGTTATTCCAGCTTCACTAGCCGCAGTCGTAATAATCTTACGAGTCACAATCTGCTCAACTAAATCAGGAATTTGGCAAGATAGCTTGACCTGATTCAAAATATCTTCCTTGGTAATCGTAATAACTTGGGACATCCTATTCCTCCAATTTTGCCAAAAGTCAATTTCTTAAAAAAGCTACTTTAATGCAGGTGAATTTAGATAGTCACAGTTCTAAACCTCCCTTTTGCAATTTTTTAAACGGGTTAAGAATAAAATCAATAATGCGACGCTGCCGGATAATGACCTCAGCCGTTGCTGTCTGTCCCGGCGTTAAGGCAGTACAGCCTTGTGAAGTTTGGATACAAGTCTGTTCCAACTCAATTTCTAAGTCAAAGGTAGCAATCGCACCCTGAGTTGTTTCTGTTATCTTAGACGTGGGCGAAATCTGGCTTACTGTTCCTTCAATTACTCCGTAATCTTGAAAGGGATAAGCATCAAACTTCATTTTGACAGGCATTCCTTCACGCAATGTGCCACTTTCAGAGGTAGCCATTTGCGCCCGCAAGATAAGGGACGCATTCTTTGGCGCAATTTCAGCGATTAAGGTAGTTGGTTGTACTACCGCCCCCGTTCGTTGAATCGGCAACTGAAAAATCGTGCCACTCACGGGAGCACGTAATACTCGTTGTTCTAACTGAAATTCCCACGCTTGAATCTGACTTTTACTTTGGGAGATTTCGGCTTTTAGACTTGTAACTTGTGCATCAAGTTCTTTGAGTTGTTCTTCACTTTTTAGCAGAGTCAGTTCTCCGGCATGAATTAATGTTTGATAACTTTTTTCCTGCTCTTGTAAGCGGAGTTTAGCTTGCTCAATATCAGACTGAGCTTGATGAATTATCCTCTGATAGCTGCTTTGTTGCTCTTCCTTCCTCAACTTAGCTTGCTGCATATCCGACTCCGCTTGTTCCTGTAACCGTTGCCGTTCTTGAGCCAAATCTTCCTGTTCAACTACCTTAATTTCGGGAACCACACCTTGCTCCTGAATTTGGCGGTAACGTTGGACTTCTCGTTGTGCTTTAGCTAAACGAATTTCGGCTAAATTCAAGGCAGTTTTACTATAGTCAAGGTTTTTCTCTGCCTGATTGACTTGAGCCAGTTTCTCCTCCTTTTGTAAATTGTAAGAATTCCTGAGAGACTCTAAATTCTGTCGTGCTTGCTCTACTTGAGCCTGTTTTTCTAAGGCTTGAGCCTGGTTCTGTTGCTGTTGAGCGCGAACTCCCAGAAGTAATTGGTTTTTCATCAATTCCAACTGCGCCAGCTGATTTTGTTGCCCTTCTAATCTCGTCTGAGCTTGCTGAAGTTCGCTCTTAATCTCCTCGGATTCTAGTTCCAGTAATGGCTGCTTGTTGGTGACGACTTGACCTTCCTTGACTAAAACATTAGCCACTGTCCCCGCTACGGGTGCATCGACTTTAAAAACGTTACCCTGCGGTTCTAGTCGTCCTCTAGCACTCCCGGTTTCATCGACTTTAGATAGCATTGCCCACGGTAACACAATCCCGGCAAACATGACGAGGAAATATAGCAACCCTCGCGTCCACACTCGCGGCAAAGTATCAATCAGTTCCTTGGTCAACGATGACCAATCCTCACTCATCTGTTCAGATAAATTTGCCGGATTCGGGAGTGCTATCTGATCAGAATTAGTAGAGTTTATTGCTTCAGGCAGTTCATGGTCATTACGATAGTAACTATTTAGACTATCCGATTCCTGTCTAGATGGATTTGGCATAGGTTAGTATTGAGGGTTGATGGTGAATGGGGTATTGGAGTTTATAAGGGAATGTCTCATAAATTTTCATGCTGAATCCTTCACTTTGCTCTAGGAAAAATTCCGCGATCGCGTACTGACGTATCTCAGACTATACTGTAAACCTGAGATTCTTCGCTTCTGTTCCTTCGCTTCGCTCAGGACAGCGCTCAGAATGACAAAGTACACTAAATCGGTGGACACCATTGAAGTTAGAGGTGGAGAACTCGCTTCGCGAGAAGCAAGCTACGTTATTTGTCATTGGTCATTGGTCATTTGTTATCTGTAAGGATTTGAAGCTTGTTAAGCTGTCATGCATTTAACTTGGGTATTAGTAACGAGCAAGATGGGTATTAGTAGCGAGCAAGATGGGTATTAGTAGCGAGCAAGATG
>CAZNNK010000023.1:0-8500 GCA_964574085.1 uncultured Coleofasciculus sp. | reverse complement strand
CGAGCAAGATGGGTATTAGTAGCGAGCAAGATGGGTATTAGTAGCGAGCAAGATGCTCGCACTACAATGCTTTTGCCATTATTGACATTAAGGTTTAAATGCCGAACAGCTTAACTTTTTTATTCCAGCAAATAGAACTTATGTCCAACTCTTTAGACATTTTCTAATTCTCATTAGCGATTAACCTTTCATTCAACCTGTCACAGTAAGTTGCTGCTGATTGAGATAGAAATACTGACCCCGCTTTGCCATTAATTCATCGTGAGTTCCACTTTCTACCACAACACCTCTATCCAACACCAAAATTCGGTCAGCATTTCGGACTGTTGACAGGCGATGAGCAATCACCAGTGTTGTTCTATTTGTGAGAATTGTATTCAGATTCGTCTGAATAATCCGTTCCGATTCAGCATCCAGATTGCTGGTGGCTTCATCTAAAATTAATAATCGCGGATTTCCTAATAAAGCACGAGCAATCGCCAGACGCTGTCGTTGTCCCCCCGATAACATTCCTCCCCCTTCACCAATTTGGGTTTCATAACCCATGGGCAATTCTTTAATAAATTGATGCGCTCCCGCCTGTTTAGCCGCGTCAATCACATCATCCAACGTAGCTTCGGGATGACCCACTGTAATATTCTCCCGAATTGTACCCCCAAATAGAAACGTATCCTGGTCAACCACACCAATTTGCTGTCTAAGCGATCGCAGGGATAAACTGGTAACATCGTAGCCATCAATGAGAATCTTCCCTTCAGTCGCAGGATAAAGTCCCAAAACCAGTTTAGAAATCGTCGTTTTCCCTGAACCACTACGCCCCACTAGCGCCACCATTTGTCCGGGCTGCACGTCAAAAGTGACATTTTCTAGCGTGTTGAGATCACTTTCAGGATGGTAACGAAACGTGACTTGTTCAAACCGAATATGTCCGCGAATTGGGGGTAAGAATTGACGAGAGGACAAGTGTAAATCTTCCTCCGGTTTCGTGTCAATCACATCATTAATTCGCTCCACCGCAATCACTACTTCCTGCAACTCATTCCACAACACAATCAGCCGCTGGAAGGGACGAATCACATTCCCCAGCAACATATTAAATGCGACTAATTGCCCAATCGTGAGTTCATTTTGAATCACCAGCCACGCGCCAAACCAGAGTAGGACTGTCGTGACTACGGCTTCAATGGTTAAGCTAAATGTCTGAAGTGTATTGCCAATCACCTGCCCAGAAAAGGACGTTTTAATCGACTTACCCAACAGATCCTCCCAATGCCAGCGCACCGTCTGCTCAACCGCCATGGATTTGACAGTACGAATACCTGTCAAGGATTGGATTAAGTACGCTGTCTCCTCATTAGACGCTGCAAAAATCTCACGGGAAACCCGCTGTAAAAACGGTGTCGCAATTAATGCCAATACCACAAACGGTGGGACAATGACCAATGTTAACAGCGCCATCTTCCAACTGTACCAAAACATTAATCCCACATAGACAAATACAGTTAATAAATCCAGAAGAATGGATAGAGCTTCCCCCGTGAGAAAACGCTGAATCTTGCGATTTTCTTGGACACGAGAAATAATGTCTCCCACATAACGAGATTCAAAGAAACTCAAAGGAAGTCGGAAGGTATGGCTGATAAACCCGACAATTAGTGCTAAATCGACTCGGTTGGCGGTATGATCCAAAAGGTACTGCCGCAGTCCAGTTATGGCGACTCGAAACAAGCTAAAAAGGAGTAAGCCTAACCCGACGGCGGTTAACGTCAATGTGCTGCGCTGTACAACTACCCGATCTAACAGTAACTGAGTAAATAGGGGTGTGATCAGTCCAAAAACCTGAATCAAAACTGACGCAATCAATACTTCCAGCAACACCAGTTGGTGGGGTTTTACGAGTTCAAAGAATTGCCAGAAGGGAGTGCTGGCTGCTTGAGCCTGCTTGAGTAGGGCTGTGGGCTGGAGTAATAAGGTATAACCCGTCCAATCCGCTTTAAATTGGGCATGAGTTAGGCTACGCTGACCAATAGCCGGATCAGCCACAATCACGCGATCGCCTGTTACTTCATAAACGACAATATAGTGCTTCCCTTGCCAATGAATAATCGCCGGTAACCGTTGTTTAGCCAGTTTATCTAGACTGGCTTTTACCGGACGAGTGGTAAACCCAATACTCTCAGCAGCGGCGGCTAACCCCCGCAGTGACGCGCCATTGCGGTCAACATTAGCAATATCCCGCAGGCGATTGACACTAAACCGCTTCCCCCAGTAACGCCCCACCATCACCAGACAAGCAGCACCGCAATCTGAGGCACTTTGCTGGGCAAAGAAGGGATAGCGCCGGGTGATTCGCCCCCACCACTGACCCACTTTTACGGTAGGGTTGGGGAAGTACGCTCGACTTATCTGGGACTGGGGTTTTTGTTCCTCAGGAAGTTGAGACAAGACAACTGTCTCAGATTTATGGGGAAATGCTGTAACCGAGGGGTTGTCCGTCGATTGGCTGGTGTTTGCCCCCCTCACCTGTGAATCTCGGCGTACTGCACAGGCGTACAGATGCTCTTTTATCGAGGGATACTGGCGAATAAGCGATCGCAAAACATCACCGGGAATATAGCAAAGCCTCAACTTGACGGAAGCCCTAGCCGCATAGGGGTGAAATTCCTCCTCTGGAAACAGAGTGAGTTCACCAAATGACGCCCCTGTCTCTAGTGACGTGATTAAATCATCCGTACTATTGAGCAGTCTGACTTTACCCGCCAAAATAATATAGAGTCCTACCGTCGCCTCTGCTGTCTGCCAGAACCGTTTGCCTGGGGTTGGCTCTAGAATTTGAATCTGCTGAAAACAGTTTAAGAGTTCCGCATCGGAAAGAGCCTGTCCCAAGGTTTGGGCAAGCTGTTGACCAAGCTGTTGCGGGGAAAAAGTTGATGACTTCTGAACCATGAGTTAGTTACTGGTCTTGATAAAATTGAGTGACCACGGGAGTTCGGACTCGCAAGACGATTGCAAGTCCCCAATTCTGATACGAGAACTTTGAGGGGTTTCCAACTCCGTTACCTCTGATGCTGAATCGGATTTGGGTCGAGTGGAGAGTCCCATCTTCTTGAGCAAAAGGTTAACATTGCGATCGCTCACCTCAATCCCCAATTCTTTCGCCAGATGCTTACTTAACCATTGCCCAGTCCAGCGCCCAAAGGAATAGCCATAATCACGGGGACTATGGCTCACCAGTTCTTTCAACCGCTCTAAATACTGATCATTAACCGTCTTCGGGCGACCAATCCGACTCTCTTGCCATTGGTGTGCCATTCCCGCACGGGCGACGTGTATCCAATGCCGTGCGGTGGCTGGACAACACCCCAAGGTTTGACAAATTTTGGCTTGAGATATCCCTTCATCTGCCAGCAACATAATTTCAATCCGCTGGCGGTACTTTTCCGGTAAATCCTCTTGCAGACTTTTTTGCAGTAGTTTGCGCTGAAATGGTGTTAGATACTGACTTGATGTTTTCACCGTCATCTCTCCTTATGGAATTTCAGTTATGGCGAATCACTGAGCGTCAACCATCAGGGTGATGATTTCCCCTTGCCGATACAGTCACAAGTTGGTCGCATTTGTCACGCTTGTGACTTATAAGTCACTATTGTGACAATTATTTCGCGAGTTGTCAATCTAGTTGCGGCAATAGACGAACCCCCCTAAAGACAGAGGAAAGTATGTCGGCTAGAATTGTGGAGAACTAAAAGTCACAGCCAACTCGCTTAAGTAACAGTCACAAGTGTGGATGGACTAGCCAGCGATGAACCAGAATGAATCAAGAGGAGTTCGAGGAAGCATTTAATCGGTTAACACCCCGACGCAAGCAGGTGTTACGACGAGTCTTGGCGGGTGAAACCGATGGAGCGATCGCCAAGTCTCTGGAGATTGGAGAAGCGACAGTCAGAAAACATATTGAACGGATTTGTCAAACATTAGGTTTAGACAATGACCATGCCGATGAGCGCCGTTACAAACGCTTGGAAGTCGCGAAGCTTGTTGCCAAGTACAAACCTGAACTACTCACAAACTCCACCCCTGTCACTGCCAATCAGGTGACACCCGAAACAGCCAATGCCAAAGACACCAGTGATGCTGAGATAGGGGCTGCCCAAACCCCTGAGCCGACAAAATTAGCGGAACACCCTCAAGATGAACCTGATGTCATCTGGCAGTTACCCGCCATGACCCAATCTGTTCGCGAGCAGCTCCTCAAAACCTTCAGCCAACTAATTGACGAGGAACCCAAACGGAAGCAAATAGCTAAAAATCTCAACAAAATTGGCTATGAACATTACCTAGAGGGGGACTTTCAACGTGCTGCCTTTTACTTGCAGTGGGCAATTGAATTTAATCCCAACCTAGGTGGCGCTCACTACAACCTGGGTTCAACCTATGAAAAGTTGGAAGATAGTGAGGGAGCCTACCACCATTACCAAACAGCAGCCAATCACAAAGGACGCGCCGCCGATGCTGCCCTGAGTAACCTGGCTCGTTTAGACATTTTGGCAGGAAACAGCGCTACAGCGATTGAGCGGCTCTTGCCAAAAATAAACCAGGTTAAGGATGCTTCTGTAAAATCCTCTGTACACAAAAATTTGGGTTGGGCGTATCTGCTGCAAAAGCACTATTCTGACGCCCAATATCACCTGCAAAAGGCAATTGAATTAGATAGCGAACGTGCGGCTAGTTACTGTTTACTCGCACAAGTGCAAGACATTCAAGGGGACGAGGAAAGCGCTCTGGTATCATGGGCAAACTGCCTTACCTATGACACCAGAGACAAAAGACGAAAAGAAGTCGCTTGGAGATCTCCGGAATTAGACTTCTGGCAGTTTCAGGCACGCGAACGCCTAAAACCTTCAGGTAATTACGCTGATATTTCCACAACGTCTGAATAGGTAATGGCTTTTTCCTTTCAAGGTAGCGGTACTAGAGTTCGACATCAAGGATTAGGAACAATTGGCACATCATCTTCATCTTCTTCATCCTGAGTAGAACTAGTAGACTGATAGCCGTTGATTTTCAAGAGTGATAGGTAGAGAGTCTTGGTGATTGCTTCGTTGTAATTGTTCATCTGCAAAAAAAAATAGTGCTATTGAAACACCTCAAACCCTTTAACTGGCTTATTAGGAGCGAGTTTTGCGATTTATGCAGTTAACTGGCAAAAATTCTGCGATCGCACCCGTCATGGATGAGCCGAAACACCTGTAGTCTGCGTGTAGGGGCAACTCGCTTGCACTAATGAACAATACCAGTCCACTCAATTTCCTCGGCTCGCCCTCTGCTTATAGCGAAGACAGCGCAACTCAAAACCTAGCTACAATAATGTAATCTGCACTTCCCCTTAGTAGAGAACGTATCCATGAATATGCGTTTAGTTAGCCTCAGCTTTGTTATTTTTCTGCTTTCGCTACCGACTCTATTCTTACCCCCTAGCTTCACCCTCTCGCCGTTGGTTGCCCAGACGTTTTCTAATGAAACTCGGAAAGCTGAAGCGGATCAACGGCTAGATGCTGGTATCGAACTGTATGACGATTTTCAATTGGGAAAAGCCCTAGTCAGCTTTGAGGAAGCATTGTTAATGTATCAAGATATTAACGACCAAGTCGGTGTTGGCACAAGCCTGCAAAAAATTGGTTTAGTCTATCAAAGCATGACTGAATATCACAAGGCGTTGGATTACTACCAGCGTGCCTTGGTAATTCAACGGGATATTCGTGATCAAGCAAGTGCTAGACTAACTCTCTTTCAAATCGGTAAAATTTACGATAGGTTTGGAGAGGAACACCAGGCGTTGGATTACTACCAGCAAGCGGCAACAATTCCAATTACACCTGACGTCGGTGAGGGGAAACAGGAAAGCAGTGCTTGTCGCGATCGCAGTTGGCAAGGCGTCGCATTCAACGCAATAGGAAGACTCTACCAAACCGAAGAAAACTATTCGCAGGCGTTGGATTCCTACCAACAAGCTTTAACAATTCGCGGGGAAATCAGCGATTGTGGTGATGAATCCTTAAGCCTCTTCCGAAATAAAGGAGCAACTCTCTTGTTCAATACAGGGTTAGTGTCTTATCATCTGGGACAGTATCAGCAAGCACTCGATTACTTCCAGCAAGCTTTAGCCATTTTTCAAGAACTTGACGAACTGGAGTCCCAATGGGCAACCTTAAACCGGATGGGAGTCGTTTATCGCCAGCTAGGGGAGTATCAACAAGCGCTGAATTTCTTCCAGCAAGCACAGAGACTGAATCTGCCAATGGGCGGTTTTCATCACGCCGGACATATCCATAATCTCGGCATCGTTTACCACAAGCTAGGAGAGTATGAGCAAGCAATTGATTACTACCAACAAGCGTTAGCCAGTTCCCAAGGATTAGGGAACCAAGAAGGCATTACTCTGAATAATTTTGGCACACTTTACCACGAACTCAAAGACTATCAGCCAGCCTTAGACTATTATCAAAAAGCTAGAGCTATTTTTCAGAACGAGGATAACCTTAAAGGAGAAGGCGTCACTCTGAATAATTTGGCAGCACTATATCACGATTTGGGAAAAATTGATAACGCATTGCCATACTACCAACAAGCTTTGGCAATTTTCCGAGAACTGGGCGCAAAAGATTGGGTAATATTAACGTTCAACAATATTAAATTAACTCGGATAAAATCGGATCAAACCCTCGATTATGACCTGGAAAATGGCGATAGATTAACTAAAAAAACACCAAATTCCCCCGTTACTTTAACTCTTGATCCGCTGCTCTATAAAGCGCCACTCCCCGTCAAGCGAGAAGTGCGACTGTATCAAGAAGGGAGGCAACTTTCCCAAAAAAGTGACTATCAAGAAGCCTTGGAAAAATTTCAGCAAGTCTTGGTTATTCATCAAGAAAATGGTAATAAAGCAGAGGAAGGGACTACTCTGAACCAAATCGGGTTAGTCTATAGCAACGTGGGAGAGTACGCCAAAGCGTTAGACTTCTATCAGCAAGCCTTAGCCATTCCCGAACAAGTTGTGGGTAACACCGGGGCAATTCACTACAACATTGGGCAAGTTTACAGTCAATTAGGCGACTACAATCAAGCCTTAGACTTCTATCAACAAGCCTCAGTCCTCGCCCAAGAACGTAGCTACAAGGCGGGCGAAGTGAGAATTCTCAACACAATAGGCAATGTTCACTCCCAACTCGGACAGTATAAACTAGCGTTGGAGTTCTATCAGCAAGCCTTAGCCGTTCTCAACACCGTTGCCTTTGATAAAAAATTGCTGGAAGGAGCAACACTTAATAATATTGGACAAGTTTACCGCCACCAGGGAAACTACGAATTGGCTCTAGATTTATATCAGCAAGCCTTAGCAATCCAAAAACAATTAGGCTCTCAGGGTGGAGAAAGCGTAATTCTCGATAATATGGGAGAAGCTTACGTTCAGTTGGGAAAGTATAAAACTGCCTTAGCTTATTACCAACAAGCTTTAACCATCAGCCAAGACATCGGTGAGCGAGCGAACTCTGGAGAAACGCTGAGTAATATAGGTTACTTACTGGAAAAACAAAACCAGCCTGAATTAGCCATTATTTTCTTTAAACAATCTGTTAACCTTAGAGAAGCCATTCGAGAAAGCATCAAGGGACTTCCTCAAGACCAACAGCAATCCTACACTGAAACAATTACTGAAGATTATCGCCATCTCGCTGATTTATTATTACAACAAAACCGTATTTTGGAAGCGCAACGGGTTCTTGATTTACTCAAAGTTCAAGAACTTGACGATTATTTCCGTAATGTACGCGGAAATGAAGAAACTGCCCAAGGTGTGCCAAATTTGCCGCCAGAACAGCAGATTGAAGAGGGCTACCAAAGGATTCTGGAGCAAGCTATTTCCCTGGGTCAAGAACTCAGCCAACTGCGACAAAAAAATAATCTCACTCCTCAAGATGAACAGCGCATCACCCAACTGGTAAACGCCCAAGCTCAAATTATTGATGATTTTGATACCTTTATTTATAGTGAAGATGTCTTGGCACTGGTTGACCAACTGAGTCCCCGAACCAGAACCCCGGATTTAGTAGACGAACTCGACAAACTCCTCGGCTTACCAGAAAATCTGAGAAATTTGCCCCAAAATGCCGTCCTTTTCTACCCTCTAATTCTTGAGGATCGCCTTGAACTCATCCTCACCACTCCTGACTCTCCCCCGATTCGCCGCACTGTCTCCGTCACTAAAGCGCAACTAAATCAGACAATTGTTGACTTCCGCAGAGCCTTAAAAAATCCGACATTAAACGCCAAAATTCCAGCCCAAAAACTCTACAATTGGCTAATTAAACCCTTAGAAAATGACCTAACTACTGCCGCCGCTGAAACCATTATTTATGCTGCCGATGGACAACTGCGCTACATTCCTTTGGCAGCATTACACGACGGGAAACAATGGCTAGTGCAGCGCTATAGTATCAAT
>CAZNNK010000022.1:0-18030 GCA_964574085.1 uncultured Coleofasciculus sp. | reverse complement strand
GGACAAAGCTAATCCGGGCAAAATCCGCAGGGGATAGGATGTGTTTCAGGCGTTCTACATCTTGAGGATTGCGATAAGGAATGGTTACCGTTTTGGGTGTAGAGGCTAATACGGCTGGAGTCACCCCTATTCCTAATCCGCCAGTACCGCCAGTGAGTAAAACGTGTTTGCCTTTCATGAATTTGAACGAGTGGGTATCTTCCTTTCCCACCATATCGCGATTTGAGCAGCGATTAAGCTGCCCTTTACTCTATTCAAGCACGAATTGGCTTCACCTGATCGGGTGGATGTCTAGGATAGGCGGCGCGAACAGTAGGGGTTTGGTAACCAAACCCTGCGAATAAATCCGCCCTTTTTTCGTTACTTCAAGTTCACGACCAATGACTGATCACCCATGACCCGATTTGACGGAGTAGATTTTGTCCGACGTCTAAGACTGTTTTTCCAGTTCCGATTTCATCCGCTCTAACGTCATTTGCATTTGATCAAACATTTGCTGAGGCGTGATGCCAAACTGACCAAGTTGCGTATTAAGCTGCTCAACAGTCATCTGAGCCATAAAATCCTCGGATAACTCGAAGCGCTTCATAAAAATTCGATAGCGCTCCATCATCGCTTCCATCTGATCAATGAAAATTTTCTTCCCTTCTCGGTCAAATTTACCGTAGCTGCCTCCCAATTGGACAAGGGATTGATAATCTTCAAACAGTTGTTTAGCTTCTTGTTGGACTATATCTGAATCAAAAAACCCCATAGCTCTTACCCTATCAACCGAGTGGGTTGTACTGCCGTTTCCAATCACATTTTAGTGCAGTGTTGCACTTAGGGGAAACTTCGGTTATCCGTATTTAGGGAGCAGAGGGATAGGGGAGCGGAGGTACTCAGGAGAAGATCTGAATGTCATGAGGAAGGCTTCAATATCATAAAAGTATGGCGTTCTTCTGTCTTGATGAATAACGGTGTCCTTTCGTCTGGTGTTAGAATCACTATGTTAAGCAAGCCGAAAAGTCGAAAAGTCGCTTCCTTACTGGCGTTTAGTGGGGTAGTGATCCCTATTGCGGGACTGCACAAGTTTTATCTGGGGCAACCTTGGTGGGGAGTTTTGTATTTGTTGCTGTCCTGGACACCGATTCCCAGAGTGGCGAGTGCCATTGAAGGGGTATGGTATTTGTTGCAAAATTCGGAGCAATTCGACCAAAATTTTAATGGCGATTTGATCCCAACCGGGACATCAGCGCCAAGTCAAATCCCAGAGGTTGATCCGGCGCAAGTGGGTGCGATCGCGGAGGCACTGCGACAACTGGACAAGCTGCGTCAGGAGGGATTGATGTCAGAATATGAGTTTGAGCAAAAGCGTCGCCAATTACTGGATCGTATCGCCTAAAAAGAAGATGGCATTGTTTGACTGGCTGTTATCGACAGAACAATTAAACCCAACCTGGCGCTCAATCCAAGCCCGGATTCAGAGCGATCCCTACTATCGACTGCAATCGGCACAAGACATTGAGGTGGCGGCGGCGCTAGGGATTAGAATTGATGTCAATCAAGCGACGGTGGATGACTGGCTAAGATTACCAGGAATATCCATTCATCAAGCGCGATCGCTGGTGGAATTGGCAAACAGTGGGGTACAGTTTTGCTGTTTGGAGGATATTGCGGCGGCGTTAAGTGTTTCTGTGGCGCGGTTGCAGCCGTTACAACCAATTCTTAGCTTTTGTTACTATGACGCCGAAAGTCCAGCCACCCCGATACCGATTCCGGCGAATACAGCATCCGTGGAACAACTGAGCCGAATTCCTGGGATTGACTTGTTTTTAGCCAGAGCGATCGCCCAAAATCGCCAAGAGAGGGGCAACTATCGTAATTTAGCCGACTTCCAGCAACGCCTTGCCCTTCCCCCAGACCTGATATCTGAGATAATGTACTATCTGCGGTTTTGATGGGAAAAAGCCAATGCCCTGGTTCGTCAAGATAGAAGAAGGCATCGTCGATAAACCTACGTTTGACCAATATGTTCCGGCTCATAAAGCCTACGTCCAAGACTTGATTGCCAAAGGACACCATGCCAAAACAGGTTACTGGGCGGAGCGAGGAGGGGGAATGCTCCTGTTTGAGGCGAGTTCAAAACAAGAAGCACAGGCGATCGTTGAGGGAGATCCGTTGGTGGCAAATCACTGTGTCAAATACCAACTTCACGAATGGTGCATCATTGCCGAATGAAAATATCTCCCTGAACTGATCAATGTGGCTGAAAGATGTTATGCTAATAAATGACTCGGATTCATGCAATCCCAACGCTCAAACCTTGTCAGAACCGGAAGGTAGCAGCAATACGAGATGCTTGGGATAGGCGTGAACTCCGGGTCTTCTCATATCTAGCTCTTACAGTGACGCATTATTTTTCATCCGTACTCTTCCCCATCTCCCTCATCTCCCCATCTCCCCCACCCCTTGCCCTATTCCGTTGAATCCTGACACCTAAGTGGAAACAAGGCAGAGGGCGAATCTCGCTATACTGCCAAATGATACCCTTGTTTATTGGTTTAAGTTTCCTGGAGGCAGATCTATGACATCCTATGCAACCTCTTCTGCCAAAGCCGAGATGAGCGAACTCCGGCGTCTAAAAACCTTACTCCCCCCAGAATTACAAAGCTGGGTCATGGTGGAAGGAACGACGGAGGTCAATCCTCCTTTGTTACGCACCGAGGAAATCGGTAGCGATGAGGTGGAGGTGCAAATTGACTTAGTGAAATGGGAGCAGTTTGCCCTTGACCAACGTAATCTCCTATTTTGGCACGAAGTTGCCCGGATTCAGAATGATACCATCCCCAAAGAAGGATGGGAAATGGCAGCCTTAGCCATTGGCTTGGGAGGGGCTGTAGGAGAACTCTGGGTACAAGATGGATTGCTGCTGCTGTTAGCACTTGCCCTCTGTGGTGTGTCTGGGTGGAGACTCTATCAGAAAAACAACGGCGAGAAAACCCTCAAGACAGAAATCGAGGCAGACGAAAAGGCGATCGCTCTGGCTACTCGCTTTGGCTATACTCTCCCCAACGCCTACAAGAGTCTAGGCAGTGCCTTAAAAACATTAGTTGAAGTGACACCCGGTCGCCGTCAACGTCGCCGCTACGAAGCTCGCCTAGCTGCCTTGAAGAAAAGTGCCGCTAAAGCCAAAGCTGAAGCAAAAAGCCAGCGTGAACCCAAACGCTAACGCTGACCGATCATCTTATGGGTTTGGGGGACAACCCGCACTGATTTGAGATGGCACTTCATCAACGCTTGCCATTCTAAAACTTGAGTCGGCGTTGGCGGGCTCATGAGCGGATGATCAGATGTCGCTAGGGGCGTTACCGGTTGTAAAAACACGGGGATACTGGGGTTACACGCTGCAACCAATTCGGCAGCTAACTCCAGTTCGGCGGTGTTCGTTGTTTGGGCAATAATCAGCTTGACAAAAACCTCGACATCTGCATCACCACAAACCTGGAGAAACTGACGATGAGCGTGCCAACAGTTTTCCCCACTTACACTCGGCAATTTCATATCCATACCGATACTATTTAAATAGGGTAAAATCTGGGCTAGTTGCTCCGGACGATGTCCACCGGTTTCCAAATAGATGGGTAACCCGGTTCGATGTCGTACTACGGGCAAGAACTCTCTTAAAAAGGGAGCCTGCAACAGGGGTTCGCCCCCCGTTATGCTAATGCTTTCATGGAGTCCTGGATAATTTTGCCGCTCAACCCATACCAGTAACTGATCAACGGTTACGGGATTAGGATGAGCTTCAAAGTCCCGATTTCCAGGGGTTTGTTCCACAGCAGCTAAATCTGGAACTGTCCAGGTATTCTGACTATCGCAAAAATGGCAGCGCAAATCACACAGAGCCAAACGGATGAATAATTGACGGATACCAACATTGAGTCCTTCCCCTTGAATGGCAGAAAACAGTTCAATGAGCCGTGCGGTGCGTCCAGTTTTAGCTGACATTTTTTTACATTGAATCGGTAAATTCCAGTGAGTTTTCGGTTAAGTTAGCAATTGTACGACACAATATTGGTCAGAAACACAGGTGAATACCAACAATACAGGTCGTTATGGGTGACTCAATGTCAGAAGCGAATTTTAAAGTAATACTATTGCACGAAACTCCCGTCATGCAACTTCCGGCTCGCCTGAGTGTGCTTGAAGCTGTGGCTTTCAAAGAAACCTTCCAGCAAGTTTTGCAGAACCACCCCCTACCGCCCAAAATTATTTTAGACTTTCGTCAAACGACCTTTATCGATAGCTGTGGGATTGGGGCATTGGTGAACAATTACAAAAATGCGACCAGTAAAGATGTTGAACTGGTACTCACCAATGTTAGCATTCCAGTCATGACAGTTTTGAATATGACGGGACTCGATCAAATTCTCACAGTGGAACTCCTGTCTGAATCAAGTCAGCCACCAGCATTACCACCCACTCACCCGTCTACCCGCTCTGGGATCAAACGCGGACTCGATATTATCGGCGCAATTGTTGGCTTAGGAATTACCGCACTGCTGTTGATTCCCATTGCTCTTGCCATCAAAGTTGATTCGCCAGGTCCGATCTTTTTCAGTCAAATCCGTAAGGGATGGATGGGCAAAGAGTTTCGGATTTGGAAGTTCCGCTCTATGTATGTCGGTAGTCAGGATATTAGTCAGGGTAAG
This sequence comes from uncultured Coleofasciculus sp., assembly GCA_964574085.1. Taxonomy (GTDB): domain Bacteria; phylum Cyanobacteriota; class Cyanobacteriia; order Cyanobacteriales; family Coleofasciculaceae; genus Coleofasciculus. The sequence continues at coordinate 13,336 of CAZNNK010000022.1, read as the reverse complement.
ATTAGAGTTAAAATTTTGGATGAAAATGCCCCAGATCCCCGAGTGACGCGAGTGGGTCGGTTTTTACGCAAAACTAGCCTCGATGAACTGCCTCAATTTGTCAATGTTCTGAAAGGGGAAATGAGTTTGGTGGGAACTCGACCCCCGACACCGGATGAAGTAGACTACTACGATGTCCCCGAATGGCAGCGTTTAGATGTCAAACCGGGTATGACCGGGGAGTGGCAGGTCAATGGGCGAAATCAAATCCACGAGTTTAAGGACATCATTGACCTAGATTTACGCTACCAGCATCACTGGAGCTTGATGTATGATGTCAAATTAATTATCAAAACTATTTTAGTTGTTTTTTCTAAAAATAGTGGCGCGGCTTAAAAAACATGGCACGGGATTTCGATTGATGCACAATGACAAACCGCTTAAACAATCGCATCTCAAGGTAGCCACAGACATCAATGCTGTTGCTAAAATTCTCGCCTGGTTTGATCAGTTCGCTTCCTGCCAACTTCCTCACCAATTTTGTGTGAATTGTAAAGTGGCACTCGATGAAGCCTTCGCCAATGTGGTTGATCACGCTCATCAACACTTACCCAAAACCACCCCGATTGAGTTGGAACTGAAGCTATTTGCTGACCGCTTAGAGATGCGGATTTGGGATCACGGAGAACCGTTCGATTTGCAGGCTAAGCTGGACGCTTTACACCAAAAAGGCTGTACCCTTTTAGAGGAAACAGGCAGAGGATTACTTTTGATGGAACAATTTACGGATGAGTTATCTTACCAATGTCTATCTGACCAGCGCAATTGCTTGTTTATGGGGAAACGACTTGTACCAGTGAGCCAAGAGTCACCAGCCATTGAATAGAATCTATGAAATCTGTGATTGATTCAGGCTTTAGGCTGATTGCACTGACTCTGGTTATGCGGCATTCTGATCAAGGCAACTACAATGGGTAGATTCTACAATAATGGTGTTTCCGTAGCAATTAAGCCAGACTAATGTCCTGAGCATAAGCCGAGAGATCCTGATTGATAGGCACTCGGCTAGTTTGGCGAAAAAATCAGCCCCAACTGGGTAAGTCCCACTTGCTTTCCTACAAATTTATGAGAATTCTGATTTATTCCTACAACTATTTTCCCGAACCCATTGGTATTGCCCCCCTGATGACTGAACTTGCTGAGGGGTTAGTGAAACGAGGACATCAGGTTCGGGTGGTTACAGGTATGCCTTGGTATCCTCAAAAACAAGTCTATAAAGACTACCAAGGAAAATTATACTGCACAGAAGTGATCAACGGTGTAGCGATTCAGCGCAGCTATGTCTGGATTCGCCCTGAACCCAGTTTAATCGACCGATTATTATTGGAAGTTAGCTTTGTGGCGACGAGTTTTGTCCATGCTCTAAAGGGTAAGCGCCCCGATATCGTTTTTTTGACTGCACCCCCACTACCCGTTGCCGTACCCGCTGCACTCTTAGGATGGCTACACCGTGTTCCAGTGGTTCTAAATCTTCAGGATATTTTACCTGATGCCGCTGTACACCTGGAAATTCTCACCAATCCCAAGCTGATTCGCATCCTTTCTATTCTGGAAAAATTTGCCTACCGGACAGCGACCAAAATCAGTGTTATTGCTGATGGGTTTATTAAAAACTTGCGGCATAAGGGAGTTAGTGAAAGCAAAATCGAGCTAATTCCCAATTGGGTGAATGTTGATTTTATCAGACCTTTACCGAAACAACCGAATGCATTTCGTCAAGAGCATGGACTCAACGGTAAGTTTGTGGTCATGTATTCCGGTAATATAGCGCTTAGCCAAGGCATAGAAACCGTTATTCAGGCTTCGATTCGCCTGCGTCACATCCCCGATATTGCGATTGTCATTGTGGGAGAAGAAAAAGCTCTAGAGCGATTGCACCAAGAAGAAACGAGGGCACTGGTCGAATGGCAGATTGAACTCCAAAAGAAAGCGCGATCGCAGGTGAAAGCAGAAGCTAAAGCCTTGCAACAACTCCAGCTCTATAAACAAACCTGTAAAGCGACGAATGTTCTCCTGCTACCGTTTCAACCTCGTGAAAAACTCCCGGAAATGCTAGCCGCCGCCGATGTCGGCTTAGTTTTGCAAAAGCACAATGTTATTGACTTTAACATGCCCTCAAAGATTCCGGTCTTGATGGCAAGCGGTCGCGCCATCATCGCCTCGGTGCCAGCGGAAGGGACAGCGGCCAGCGCGATCCAAAGAAGTGGCGGTGGCATTATTGTCGAACCCGAAGATCCTAAAATGTTAGCCGCCAAAATTTTGGATCTGTATCTCCATCCGGAAAAAGTCAGCGCTTTGGGTGACAAAGGCAGAACGTATGCTGAAGATAATTATTCCTTTGACCGAGCGCTTGATCGCTATGAACAACTCTTTGCTTCCCTTCAGAACGGTTGAGATAAAATGGGTTCAATACCGATAGTATAGAGTCAATCTTCGCCTTGAGGAGTTTGGTGACCGAATGCGGGATCAGGTTTTAACCTGGCTAGATGATAATGTACCAACAGCCCGGATGCAGCACATCCTGAGGGTTGAGCAGATGTCTGTGGAATTAGCTCAACATTATCATTTAAATGTGGAGCAAGCCGCTCAAGCTGGATTAATGCATGATCTGGCGAAATACTTTAAGCCAGAACGACTCTTGCTGATGGCTAGGGAGGGCGGTATCGATATAGATCCAATCTGTGCCGCGACGCCCCATCTGTTACATGCTGATGTCAGTGCTATCGTGGCTAAAGAGCGGTTCGGTATCCAAGAGGACACCATACTCGACGCGATCGCGCTGCACACGTTAGGAAATCCAGGAATGAGTGAGATGAGCTGCGTTGTGTTTTTAGCCGATAGTCTAGAACCAGGTCGTGGTGATACACCGGAGTTGGAGAATTTGCGAACAATTGCTCGCGTCGATCTGCACAAAGCCGTTTGGCTAACCTGTGATTACTGTGTCAAACACCTGCTCAATACTCGTCGCCTGATTCATCCCCGCATGATCTTAACTCGGAACTGGGCAGTACAACAGTTTAGCCAAAAACCAGAATCGGCAAAATAGGTCGATGGATATAAACCCAAAACTGTTACGTTTTATAAAAAATCCTCAAACTCTAACAAATGACAAATGACAAAAAACAAATGACAAAAGACCAATTTCAACGATCATCTACCTTATTTGTCAACGACAATCAAGAGCAAAAAACGGGACCCGATCTGGCATTAACCATTGCCCAAGCTGCCGATGAGCGCAAAGGCGACAATATCGTCATCCTCCGCGTGGCAGATGTTTCTTATATTGCTGATTATTTTGTGATTGTAACAGGCTATTCACGGGTACAGGTGAGGGCAATTGCTCAGTCGATTGAAGATCAAGTGGAAACGACTTGGCAACGGCATCCTCTACGCACCGAAGGACAAGCCGATGGAAGCTGGCTGCTTCAGGATTACGGTGAGGTGATTGTTCATATTATGCTGCCTCATGAACGGGAGTTCTATAATCTAGAAGCATTTTGGGGTCACGCCGAACATGTTGAATTCAATTCGCAACAATCGTAACCTGAACAAAGACTATGAGGGAATCGTCCGTTTCTTTCTGTCCCGTCCCGACAGAACAACAACCGATTCATGAGTACCAAGAATTAAAAGACTCTTGGTTTTTCCGATGGGCGAAGCTAGAATTGGGAGATTATGCACTCAAGTTGGCTTGGGTGTGGGGCTTAAGCTGGTTTATTGCTGGTCCAGTCGCCGCCGCTAGCTTTGCGCCGCACCAGCATCTGGTACAGTTTATTTTGGCAGGGGGGGGCGGTGCTGGCGTGTTTCTGATATTGGTGTTACTGCGGCTGTACTTAGGGTGGTCTTACGTGGGCGATCGCTTATCTCAGGAAACCATCGGCTATGAAGAATCCGGCTGGTATGATGGTCAAACCTGGACGAAGCCACCAGAAGTCCTGAGTCGCGATCGCTTGATCGTCTCCTATCAAGTTCAGCCCATTTTGCAACGCCTGCAACGAACATTAGGTATTGTCGCTATTCTTGTCGTCAGTGGCAGCTTGCTATGGACTATGTCTTGATAATTTATGGTTGGGTCTTTCCTCAAAACGATTACGTGGGTTGGTGGAAATAAACCCAACACTATTAATTTCTGTAAATATTCCCTAAACTCTTACAAATGACCAATGACCAATGACCAATGACGAATAACGAATGACAAGGGTAAAACGTAATCAAGCACCAGCGATCGAAGTCCGTTTACTCCGGGAAGGCATAGCCGAATCCACCCACCACGCTCAAGCCGTCCTCTGTGATGAGCGCGGGCGCGTGCTATCTGTAGCGGGCAATTCAGAAACATCAACCTTTATTCGTTCGGCACTCAAACCGTTTCAGGCTCTGGCAGTGACCACAACGGGAACCCTGGAACGATATAATCTTAACGACCGAGATTTGGCAATTATTTGTAGTTCCCACCAAGGTCATCTGGAACAAGTACGTCAAGTTTTTAAGATTCTTTGGCGCTGCGATGTTGATCCGTCAGCTTTGCAATGTCCGATTCCTCCGGGCAAGCAAAGTGCCTTAGAATACAACTGTTCTGGCAAACACGCGGGTATGCTTGCCGTCTGTCGGCAACGCAATTGGTCGATTGATAGTTATCTACAGTACAATCATCCCGTTCAACGACTCGTTTTGAGCAAAGTCGCGGAATTGATGCGAATGCCCCCAGAAGAGTTGATTTTGGCACACGATGACTGTGGAGCCCCAACCTATTTTCTGCAACTTGGTCAAATCGGCATCCTCTATGCTCAACTCGCTTCTGGTGACAATTTGGCAATGGAGCGTATTGTCCGGGCGATGACCCATCATCCTAGCTTAGTGGCAGGAGAAGGGGCATTTGATACAGAATTAATGCGATTGACTCAAGGAGAAGTGGTTAGTAAAGCCGGTTCAGAAGGCGTTCAATGTATTGGTCGTGTCGGTGAAGGATTGGGTATGGCGATTAAAGTCATGGATGGAGCCAAACGCGCTAAATATGCGGTAGCGATTCAGCTTTTGAAGCAAATGGGTTGGATTAGTCCCGCCGTGGCGGAAAGTTTGGCAGAAACCTTTATGTATTTTGGTGAGTTTAAGCGTCTAGAGGTGATTGGTGAACTCTCGATGAGTCTTTGAAATTGGTTATTTGTCCTTTGTCCTTGGTTGGCACTGCCACGCCTGGGTTTTTTGACTTGGAGTTGTCACATTTAGGAAATAGGTGTTATGCTGTTTACAGCGACGCGGGATAGAGCAGTCTGGTAGCTCGTCGGGCTCATAACCCGAAGGTCGGTGGTTCAAATCCGCCTCCCGCCACCAAATATAAGAGGTAAGCCCTGTAAACCGTTGAGTTTATGGGGTCTTGTGCATATAGTCCCGGTTAAGGAGCGATCGCGGGAGTGATACCCACAGTCTCTTGAACGCTTGAATGACAGGTCGGCATGAGTTCCAGCACCAGGTTATAAAAGGAGCGAATTGGCGGGATTTGCAGTCGATCTTGTGTTGTGACTAACACGACTTGCCGGGTTAAGGTTTGTTTGCGGGATGATCCATTCTCACTAGGCGTAGCCGCGATCGGACGCACCGCTAGAGTGGGATCGTTGAGGGCTTCAACCAAGGCAGATCGGGGTAGCAGTGAAATTAAATTACCCTGACGCACAACTCCGCGAAAGGCATCCAGGGAATTTAATTCTAAGCTAGCGTTGAACGTGCCGCTTTGCCGGGAGAACAAGTCTTGTACCAATCGCTGCATCCCATAGCCATCTTTAAATATCACATGGGGATAGCAGGTTAGGGCATCCAAAGGCACTAGGGTATATTTTGTTAACGGATGATTGGCTGCCATCAAGACTTCGATGGGTTCGTCATACAATTGCTCCGTCACCATTTCGGCGCTGGCGGTTAAATAGCGGTTATTCATCACAATCGCTAAATCGACCAAGCCATCTTTGAGGACTTTCAGGGCGCGATCGCTCCCTAATGCCGTCACTCGCAGTTGCACGTTGGGATAATCCTGACAAAAACGCTGTAAAACTGGGGGCAAATAATGGGCGCAGACGGAGTGAATCGCGGCGACACAGAGTTCGGGTTGTTTCCCCTCTAACAAGTCCGCTAATTCTTGGGTAGCGGTTTTCCATTCCTGGCAGATTTTACGGGCGCGAAACAAAAAGCGATCGCCCCCTAGGGTTAATGTTGCCCGAGCAGTTCGATGGAGCAAGGGTAACCCGAGTTCGGCTTCCAACGATTGAATTTGACGGCTGATCGTCGATTGAGTCACACCGCATTCACGAGCGGCTTGTTGAAAGCTGCCTGTGTCAGCAACGGCTAAAAACGCTTGTAACTGCTCTAGACGCATGATGGCGTAGCGGAGATAGAGTAACGTGGGATTAGCTTAATCCATATCTCACCTCAACTTAGTAATACTTTATACGGCACGGTCAAGTATTTTCAAGGAACCCTTATGAGAGTAGCAATTCAGAAAAATTTTACCCACAACTTTAAGCTTGCCAGCCCACTACCCAATACTATTGCCTATTCCCTGTTCCCTCTAAACACTATCGGTCACACTGCTAAAATTAAATGCCTTAACCCGTACCCCTGGCATCACCCGACCCCCGAAACGCTGTACTGTACTCAAAGCATCAACATCCCGTAACATATCCGGTAGACTTTGGTTAAATCGCAGATTTTTAATCGGATAGGCAATTTTCCCCTCTTCAATCCAGAATGTACCATCACGGGTCATCCCCGTAACCTCTAAGGTACGCGGATTGATATAGCGCACATACCAAGCGCGATTGACCAGAATTCCCCGTTCAGTCTGAGCAATTAAATCGCTGAGGCTTTGGTCAGATCCAGACATAACGATAGGAAACAATGAGCCTGTCGGTTCTTTCCCCTGCTGTTGCGCCCAGTAGCGACTATAGGATAAGGTTTGAGGCACTCCCTCCTTAATAATCTCCAGGTAGTGATTACTCAATCCATCACCAAAACAGGTTCCTTTCTGCAACAATGGATGAGCCGGATGGCGTTGCACTTGTACCAACCGACTAAATAGGGGTTCACCAACGCGATTACCCACAGGTTGACCTGTGTCATCCGTGCCAGACATAAATGATCGCCCTTCATCGGCAGATCGGGCATTTAAATTGAAGATCACCCAGGGGAGTAAATCCGCAAAGGCTGCATTGTCAAAGATGACGGGGTAAACACCCGGTTGAACTTCAAGGGGATTCCGTGCAGCAAACGCCCGCTCAATCAGGGGTTCAATCAGGGAATCTCGGGGTAACTGAGCGATCGCAAACGCGGTGCGCTGACTCCAACTTGATCCATTCTCAATTCGAGCCGTAAAGCTCAACTCCGCCTCAGTTCCGCGATCGCAGGCGCGTAATCCCAGGGAGTTTCCTATGGCTTGAGTAAAGGCTTGCGTACTCAGTCGTCCAGAGCCGTCCACGCCAGCTTTGGCACTTTTAGCACAGATTTGTTGAACCATTTCTCCCCGTGCTAAGGGGGATAAGGTGGCGGTGGCTTGATCAAACGCCGGAACACGCGGTTCATAGACTTGGGGTTCGAGTAAGGGAACCCATTCTGGATCGTCGGGCGCAATTCGAGCTAATGCTTCGGAACGTTGGATGGTATCGGTAATCGCATCGGGTAAAAATTCTGTGGTGGACGCCGATGCACTACGTTTCCCAAAATAACTGGTAATGGTGAGGGTAAATTTATGGCGGTTGATATTCTGGCTAATTTGATTTTCCGAGAAACGGCTGAGAGCCGATTCACTAGAATTGACGCTGACAAACACCCCTTCAGCTTGGGATTGCTGAATTACAGAATCCACAAGGGATAAGGCTTGGTCTTCACTGACTAAAGTTGGGGCTGTAGCTGGGGTCACGACGTTTCTACTCCAAGTTAAACGTTACACGACATGCATCTGATGAATGTGAATGTGCCAGAAGTGTTAAAGAGTTGTGGAACTGTTCATAATGATTGTACAAAATTCAGTGTCGTTAAAATCTTTTTGTATCTGCTTCCACTGTCGTCATGGGAATTTATGACTAACCCGTCCGATCCGTCTCCGTCTAATCCAACGAGCCAGTCAACCCACCCTAATCCTGAGCCAATCTCATCCCTGGCTTCTGATCAGGTGTCGGCTATTTCCTCGAATCAATTCCCGGGTCAACCAAATCCTAATCGTAAAGCATTCATTGATCCCACCCTGATCACCCTCAGCGCGATCGCGGTTTTGATGGTGGGTTTAATTCTGGATAACAACTGGGTGATTCTCGCTGGGGTGATCGTGACGTTACTCCTCTCCTTGTCGGTGATTTGGTTCCCCTTACAACAATGGTTCCAGAAGTCTCTCTCTCCTCAGCAGCGATCGCAACTGATTGCGGTTTGTGGTGTAATCCTGGCAATTGTTGGGATTGCGGCGTTAACGGGATTTACGAAAGCCTTTGATTCGGTGGGTTCGTTAGCGGAATGGATTGGCGCATTAGGGCAAATTCTGATTGCTATTCTCGCTGTTTATATTGCTTGGCGACAGTATGTTATTTCTAAAGATTTGACCATCCAGCAAAATACAATTACCCAGCAGCAAACCATTGATGCCTATTTTCAGGGAATTTGTGATCTCGCCTTAGACGATGAAGGATTACTAGAAGATTGGCCCCAAGAACGGGCATTTTGTGAAGGACGAACGGCGGCGATTCTTAAGAGTGTAGATGCGGCGGGGAAAGCGAAAGTTTTACGATTTTTGTCGCAATCCCGATTACTCACACCCTTAAAACGCGATCGCCATTTAGGACGTCCTATCCTAGATGGTCATGGCGGGTATCAAGAAGATCGGATTTATGGGGTGCGGGTAATTGATTTAAATGTGATGTTAGCGGGGGCTGATTTGGCAAGTACAGATCTGCGCTGGGCGGAATTAAGTGAAGCCAATATGGTGCAAGCCAATCTCAGCAATTGTGACCTAGCTGGAGCAAATTTGTCTCGCACGATTCTCTATAAAACCAATTTATCCAATTCGGATCTCAAGGGAGTACGCCTATTTTATGGAACACTGGAAACCGCCAGTCCCCGCAGTCGCACGGAACCACCTGATTATCGTACTGGGGTGCATACAGGTGCAGTGGTTGAGGGAGTTAATTTTACAGGGATTCAACGGTTAGGTGAGGAACAACGTCAATACTGCTGTTCTTGGTGTGGGGAGCAGTCTCGCCGGACGATTCCAGGGGGATGTGATGGGATTATGAATAAATTAGGGCGTTAACGCCTTTAAATTGGGAAAGGGTAGCGAGAAAAATGCTGGCATTACAACGATTTTGCAGGTGTTTATAGTCGAGTTTAAATGCCAAACAGCTTAATATCTGAATGATTGGTTCAATCCAGATATAGCAAAAGGCAGAGGGCAGAAGGCAGAAGTGGCGACTGCTATAATTAGCCAAATCAATAGATAAACATAATACCCTTGTGAGGTGTGTAGGGGCGGGTTTCATGACTATTTTTCGGTTACACCTAGATGGGACTAAACCCGCCCCTTATTTAGAATTTGCGGGTTTCAAGACTGACTGTGAACTATCAGGCTGGCTAGCAGAGGTATTGCAACTGTTACACTCTTAGAGAGATTTGACTGGAATGTCTCCACCACAGAGAAAGAGTTACTTATCAAGATTATATTTTCCGTCGATGAACAAAAAGTAAATCGCACCACAGAAAGCGATTATTCCTAAGAGTGGAGATTCTGACCACAGCGTCAGCACCAGTACCAGAAGTTCCAGAAGTGTTTTGAAACTGTTGAAGTATTCCATAAGGTTGTGTTTATCGCCTACAACCTTAATCAAAACCCATCGCTGTCTGGAATCTGGACTGAGAAGCCAGGGAACACACCTGAGTTCTCACAGAGATAGACCTGATTACTGGTCGGTAACTGAGTTATTGAACCGTTTTCCTGTCATACAGGGAAATACAGCTATGATCGAATTAGTCTATAGGGCTTCTGCCATGTCGTCGCGATCGCTGAGGGTTCACCCCGACTATATTAACAAAGTCAAAACAGCCGTTAAACACCGTTATCCCCGCCAGAAGGACTTAGCTGAGGATTTAGGGTTTTCATTAGCTACCGTTAATAATTTCCTCAATGGTAAACCTGTTGACAATCTAAACTTTCATGATATTTGTCGCAAATTGGATAAAGATAAAAAACGTACACCTTTCAATATTGGTCACGAAATTCAACTTCATGGTTTCAGCTTATATGAATGTCATTCATTAATTAAAGGCTTAGAAGGAAAAGTAAATAATCCCCAAAAAATATTGCAAAAGGTATTAGATTGGACAGGAGGTCAACCTTTTCTTACACAAAAACTTTGCCAATATATTCTTACTGCTGAATCTACTATTTCGGCTGATAAAGATGTGGTAAAGGTTGAGCAAATGGTACAATCACAAATTATTGAAAATTGGGAAGCACAAGATAATCCTGAGCATCTGAGAACAATACGCGATCGTATCTTGAGTAATGAGCAACGTGCGGGACGCCTGTTAGGACTATACCAGCAAATTCTCGAACAGGGAGAACTTGTGGCTGATGGTAGCCATGAACAAATGGAACTAAGGCTATCAGGATTAGTCGTCAGAGAACAAAGTAAGTTAAAGATAAATAATCGTATTTACAAGTCTGTATTTGATCAATCTTGGGTTGAAAGAGTATTAGGTCGGTCAAGGAATTGCGGGTGAGGTTGCACAAAAACAGGAAGTTGTAAATATTCTTTATGATTTTTATGATGATCCACGCTCTGTTACAGCTAAAGAGTCTGATCAAAAAAATGGCTATCGCACTTACACAATGTTAACCTTACCCTTATTAGATGAACATAAAAAGTTACTAGGGGTTGTTCAATTAATTAATAAATTAAAACATCCGCACAATGCAGACGATCCCTTATGTGAGCGAATTGATCAGCGTGGATTTACACAAGCAGATGAAAAAGTCTTTACCGAATTTGCTCATTCATTCCAACTGATCATCAAATCATCCGGATTATTTTATCGAGCGGCTCAGAAGCAACGAGCAACTTCAGCCATGATGAGTGCCATTCAATCCGTTGGTCAAAGTGGATTAGACTTAGAAAAAACTCTAATGAATGTGATGGATGAAGCTAAAAAACTAATGAATGCTGACCGCAGTACTGTCTGGCTATTAGATTCAGAACATGATGAACTGTGGACGAAAATCATTGATAATACTGGAACTTTAAGGGAATTGCGTATTCCCAAACATGCTGGATTTGCTGGTAAAACAGCAATAACAGGACAATCGATTATGATTCCTTTTGATGTGTATGATCATCCGGATTCCAAGACATCTCAACAAACCGATCAAAAGACGGGTTATCGTACCTGTAGCTTACTTTGTATGCCACTTTTTAATGCGGATAATGAATTGGTTGGTGTGACTCAACTGGTTAATAAAAAAAGACAAGGAACATTTCCTGCTTACAATCCTAAAGATTGGCCCCAAGCACCAGATTGTTGGAAGGCGAGTTTTGAGCAAAGTGATTTAGAGTTTATGGAGGGATTTAACTCTCAAGCTGGTGTAGCACTTCAGAATGCTAAACTCTTTAGTACCGTAAAGCAACAACAGCAAGAGCAACGGGATCTAATCCGTAATGTTGCCAGTGGCGTAATTTTTACAGACAAAACGGGTCATATTACTGTAGCGAATGAAAAAATTAAGTATTTACTCGGCGTAACTGATATAGAAGGCAAATCTGTTCGGAATTTAATTCAGATCGAAGGTGGTAACTTTGCTCAATGGTTTGATGCGGTTTTGGCAGCAAAAGATGAGAAAGGGCGTGAGCAATTTTATCCAGCTCAGACTTTACTATGCCATAGAAATGAAGTAGGACATAGCGTGAACCTCTCGATTATCTCTATTCCTGACACGAGCAATGCCAATCAGATTTCAGCTACTCTGATTATTATCAATGACAGTTCTGATGAGCAACAGAAGCAAGAACAGCAAGAGCTGGTTCGTAGCGTTTCCAGTGGCGTAATCATTGAAGAAGCTGTCGGTGATAGAAAATAATCGTGCAAGATGTGGGGTATAATCATCCCAGTCGTCAACTTGCTCTGTATTCTGCCCCACCATGGCTAAATTAAAAATTGTTAACAATTTTGATGGCAGCTTTGCCCTGGAGCCAGACGCCCAGACCCATTTATTTAGCTTGTTGAACGGTGAAGCCTTCCGTCAGCAAGTCGCGGGACAACTGCACTGTCAAGACTTGGAATTCACCGAGTTACTGTTTCAACCTGTCCCCTACAGCGAAGGGACTCCCAAAGGAATGCCACGGGAGTTTGAACAGTATCATGAATCGGACGATTATGCAATTATAAATGTCCCACCCAACTTCATGTTCAAAGCCAAAATCTTTAACCCCAGCCGCCTCTGCGCGATTTATCGAAAAGTTGCCTAATTATTGCTGATGAGTTCTGAAACGCCAACTCCCGCTCTCTCTGACTTAAACTATATCCCTTATCTGGATGAAGGGGGTAATCTCCCAGAATCCTTATCCGGTAAAATCGGTGTCTATGCCATTTTTGACCAGAATAAAACTCTGCAACTGGTCAACTATTCTCGTGATATTTATGTCAGTCTAAAACAACACCTAGTCCGTAAACCGCAATCCTGCTATTGGTTGAAAGTGGAAACCATTGAGCGCCCCAATCGCACTCGCTTGGAAACAATCCGCAAGGCGTGGATTGAAGAAAATGGGGAAATTCCGCCAGGGAATGGTAGCGATGAAGCGAGTTGGAATCATCCGATTGATGCGAAAAAGGCGATGACGGATGAGGATAAAGCCACCTATAACAATAGTGAGGAATTAGGGAAAATTAAGCTATTAAAGAAAATAGCACGGCGCGTTGAAGCGGAAATTGTTGAACAGTTAAATTCCCGTGGTGTGCAAGCTGAGATTCGCTTTAATCCTAAGTTAAAAGAGCAGGGATTACTGGATTTAAAATAATGACTCGCCCAGAAACCGGGTTTCTTTGTTAGACATTTCCTATCAATTTTGGGTATGGCTTCAGAAACCCGGTTTCTCAAGTTATGTATAGACCATGCCTTATCTAAAAACCCCATTCAAGTCGGGATGTTATTATCATCTTTACAATCGGGGAAATAATCGCCACAATATTTTCTTTGAACGCGAAAATTACCTCTATTTTTTGCGCCAAATCCGTCGATTCCTAATTCCCCAGACTCTAGATGTCATCGCTTATTGCC
>CAZNNK010000021.1:7470-18179 GCA_964574085.1 uncultured Coleofasciculus sp. | reverse complement strand
TTAAGCCACAACCCTTGCCCATCCTAATTTTCAGCTACGGTGTCCCTGCTCCAAGGACTTTCAGACGCGCCATGGCACGTCTCTACATTGCTCCCCCTGCTCCCCCTGCTCCCCCTGCTCCCCCTGCTTTTAGCGCTTAAGTTGACACCAATGCACATCTGTGCACCCCTACTTACTGGAAAATGCTTTTAATTATATCGGGAAGATGGCGATCGCCGGAAAAGAAATCGATACCAACTAAGGATTTGAGTAAGTAGGCGAATAGGAATAAACTGGCGCTTAGTAGCAGGTTTGCGCCTAATAGTAGGATAATCGCCGCGATGACATTGCCAACTTTAGCTACGCCTGTGGGGATATAACGCCGGGGTTTTCGTCGCCTATCTTTACCGACTAATAACACGACATAGAAGCGGGTGACGATTAAATCAACTAAAAATCTTAAATCGACAATCTTGGGTGATGGCTTGGGAATTGCCTCATCTAACAGATTAAATATCGCCTGAATCTGTTGGGGATTGAAACTCGCCCGGAGTTCTGGCTCCATTTTGTCGATATAATACTGGGGCGTGCGATCGGCGTAGTTGGGGATTTTTGGCTGAGATTGTCCCGGTAAGGTTGAAGTTTTCACGTTATTGTCTCCTTGATGTGAGATTTAGAGAAGTTGCTAAGTGTCAAACCAGTGACATGAAGAATGAGGTATCTAAACTCAACCCCTAACCATAATTTCCAGAATTCGACCGACGGCTAACCCACTAAAGGTAAGAGTAACTAAAAACCAAAAGGCTTGAGTGTTTTTCAATCCGGTGGCTTGTATCGGTTGTTTGGCAAAGGCTACACCAAAGGCTAGAATTATGCCTAAAAGCCAGATTAAAAATAAGGCAATGACTAACAGTTGAAAATTGAAACGTAGGCTGGGGGGGTACGCCCTAGCGAGGGTGCCGATCCAGACAACGCCAACCACCCAAGTGATGGCTAAGGCGATCGCGCTTTTGCCTCGCCAAGCTAAGTGTACGGTGATGGCTTGGGTTCCTAGCCAAATTAGCGCCGGGGCTTGATAAAGGGATAATAACCAACCGACTAGGGTGTATCCGATGATAAGACTGATTAGATGTAGCCCCAGTAGGGATTGTCCGGATTCGATTCTTGGTGTAGACAGTTTTTGTATCATTGGGGGAATCTCATGCTTTGTCTTTTGTCCTTCTTAGATTCAGGATTCCCGTTTTTTTGGCGAAACTCACAACATCGGAAAGGTTTGGGATTTGGAGGGGCGAGGATGCAGGGGCGGAGGTGCGGGGGGACGGAGGTGCGGAAGTGCAGAGGTGGGGAGGGCGGGTTTTGTTGTTTGGTTATTGGTGGATATCCGAATTGAGTCCCTAAACCCGCCCCTACAGATTCCCTAAACCCGCCCCGACAAAAATATTTGTTATATATCATACGCCTCAATCCACCTGCGCGGACTGGGGTAAAATCAAGGAGTTTAGGGAGAGGTCAGACCCCTAGTTAAGTGACCAACAGTATCTTGAAGCCCCTGGCGGGTAATGTGACTTCCCTGAAAACCTCAAAACTCTCGTAACCAACCATGAGCCAACCCACACCCGATCAATTGCAAATCTTTCTTGACATTGCCACAGAAGCGGCGATGGCAGCCGGGGCAATCTTGCAAACCTACTGGGGTCAACTCGATGCCGTAGAAGAAAAAGGGCGTCCAGGTGATTTAGTCACTGTCGCAGATAAAGAAGCAGAAGCCGCCATTTTAAAAGTTCTAGGGCGTCATGTCCCCGATCACGCTATTTTGGCAGAAGAATCGGGTCAAGGCGGAGATCAGGAGAGTGACTACCTGTGGGCAATTGATCCCCTTGACGGCACCACCAATTATGCTCATCAATACCCCATTTCCTCTACATCTGTGGGATTACTCATCGACGACATCCCGCAAGTGGGAGTTATTTATAATCCCTTTCGCGATGAACTCTTTCGGGCAGCTAAGGGATTAGGTGCAACCCGCAACCGCCGCCCCATTCGAGTCTCTAACACCTCTACTCTCAATCAAAGCTTACTGGTAACCGGTTTTGCCTATGACCGCCGCGAAACCCCAGACAACAACTATGCTGAGTTTTGTCATCTCACTCACCTTACCCAAGGCGTGCGCCGCAGTGGTTCAGCCTCGCTGGATTTGGCAGATGTGGCCTGTGGACGCTTAGATGGGTACTGGGAACGGGGAATTTCGCCCTGGGATATTACGGCTGGTGTAGTATTAGTGCAAGAAGCAGGTGGCACAGTCACAGCTTATGATGGTAGTCCCCTTGTTCTCAAATCTGGACGAATTCTCGCTACCAATCGTCAAATTCACGACCAACTCAGCCAGGAATTGGTACATACACCACCCTTGTCAAGTTGGATGTGAGATTAACATAAGTGCCAATACTGCTTGGATAAGCTGTCATTGAATGTTGTCTTTACCAGCTCCCAGATGTGCCATGGCGCGTCTAGAACATTGCTCCCCTTAACCGAACAGTCTTGAGATGAACCCGATATTAGGAGTTGTATTTTCTACAATAGCTATGAGGATGTCAAGGGGGTCTCTCCTCTCTCAGACAGACTATAAAACTATTCTTTCGTCACAGCAATTGGACAGCACCCTATGGCTTTTGAAATTGAACGCGGACTTTTTAAGTATGATTTCACGGATTATCATGCCATTCTCGGCGTTCCCGTCGATGCGGATGAGAAGACAGTCCGGAAGCAGTATCTCAAAGTAACTCGCCGTCTCCATCCTGACAGTAGCAAATTCAAAACCGATGAGGAAAAACAGAAGGCGAATGAGCTGTTAACCAAACTCGTCAATCCTGCCAAAGAACAACTGTCTCGAGGCAGTCGCGACTATATGGTCAGTTTAGGACACATGGGCAAGCGTCTCGCCTCAGAAAAAGGAAAAATTTCCATTTCTAGTGATGTAGCTAAACAATTGGCAAAAGCTGGGGCAAATGCCGATGCTGCTTATCGCAATTCATTAAAATCGCTAGCCTCTAAACAATACGAATCTCTTGATCGAGTCGTGGACATCACAGGCGAAATCAGTGAACTCAATTTAGTCTATTTGATGCTCAAAGGAAAAACCTCAAAATCGGGCATCGGCAAAACCACTTCAAGAACAGCCGTTTCCAAAACAGCAGGAACGGGTCCGGCGGTCAAGAAAACCCAAGCTGGTGCCGCTGGTGGCGCTGCAACCAAAGGGGGTGGGACTGAGGAAGTCTCAAAAGTTGATTCCTATATCAGCCGTGCCGACAGCTACATGCAGAAAAACAATTTTGCCGGCGCTGTTTTAGAATTACGAGAAGCCCTCAAATTAGAGCAAACCAATAGCAAATGTCATGGCTTATTGGGGTTAGCTTACTTAAAGCAAAATCAAGTATCCATGGCTAAAGTTCACATTAACAAAGCCTTGCAATTGAATCCACAGGAAGAAAACGCCTTGAAAGGGAAACAATACATTGAAAAACTAACCCAGAAAACGGGTTCAAGCAAAAAGCCTAAAGAGCAATCGGGTGGCGGTGGTTTATTTGGAGGTTTGTTTGGCGGCAAGAAAAAATAAAGGAATCAGGGACAAAGGATGAACCATGAAACTGTTTTCCGGTTTGTCAGTTGTTGGGGCGGGTTTCACCCGGATGTCCCTAAATCCGCCCTAACTGAGTGCGAGAATTTTTTGACAGATGAGGGTTCGAGACAGGTTCCGTAGGGGGCGGCATTGCCATACCCCTACAGGTGGTGTGACTTCACCGACTTGCAAAAAGGATCGCTGGCGGTAGATGATAGGAGAGGAATTCACCCTAAAGGGTGGCTAGCAGATTGAACAATTGGGTGAATGGATAATCTAGAGTTTTACGACTATAAACCGCACCTGAGCAGCTTGCGCGAGGAGATATTCCAGGGTTTGGCTCAACCCCAAAAAGCGATCGCGCCCAAGTTCTTTTATGATAAACGTGGGTCAGAACTGTTTGATCAGATCTGTGAGGTGGAGGAATACTATCCTACCCGGACAGAAATTCATCTGTTAAAAACCTATTGCAGCGACATTGCCCAACTCGTGGGTCAAGATTGCTTGCTGATCGAGTATGGTAGTGGCAGTAGTGCCAAAGTCCGCCTTCTCCTAGATGCCTTGCCGCACCTAGCTGGGTATATGCCCATCGATATCTCTCAAGAACACATGCTGCAAGCCTCAGCAGAACTAGCCCAACGCTATCCTGACTTGGATGTGATTGCGGTTTGTGCCGATTATACCCAAGACTTTCAACTGCCGCCCTACAGCAAAAAACCCGTTAATCACAAGTTAATTTTCTTTCCGGGTTCCACGATTGGCAATCTCCATCCCGATGAGGCACTCCATCTGCTCAAAACTTCAGCTAGTCTTTTGGATCAAGGCGATGGTATGTTAATTGGTGTTGATCTCAAAAAAGACCCCGCTATTTTAAATGCTGCCTATAATGATGCCCAGGGAGTTACGGCTGCATTTAATCTCAACCTGCTAGAACGGATCAATCAGGAACTCGATGCTAATTTTGATTTATCACACTTTCGCCACTGGGCTTTTTATAATCAAAATGAAAGCCGCATTGAGATGCACTTAGTCAGTCTCAAGGAACAAACTGTGATTATCGATAAGACACCGTTTCACTTTCGCCAAGATGAAACGATTCACACCGAAAACTCTTATAAATACAGCATTGAAGAGTTCCAGGATATGGCAACTTATTCTGGATTTGAGGCTCAACAGGTATGGACAGATGCCGATCATCTCTTCAGTCTCCACTACCTAACGATTAGTAATTAGGAATTTTAATTCCCGATTCCTTAGAAGGGCGGGTTTAGCCAAGTTATCGGTTTGTAGCCAAATGTTAGCTGTAAAACCCGCCCCTACACCCTAGCTTCTCCTGCTCCCTGTTCCCCGTTCCCTGAAAAATGGCAAAAGCTGACAAAATAAACTTTTCTTGTCCCAGTGGTTTTCCCGAATTTCTCCCAGGCGAAAAGCGTCTGGAGATGTATTTGATCGATACCATCCGCCAAGTGTTTGAGCGGTATGGATTTACACCCATCGAAACTCCAGCCGTTGAGCGATTAGAAGTCCTGCAAGCCAAAGGAAATCAAGGGGATAATATTATCTACGGCTTGCAACCCATTTTGCCCCCCAATCGCCAAGCCGAAAAAGAACAGGCGGGAGAAAGTGGTTCAGAAGAGAGGGCGTTAAAGTTTGATCAGACGGTTCCCTTAGCGGCTTATATTGCCCGTCACCTGAATGAACTTCAATTTCCCTTTGCCCGCTATCAGATAGATGTGGTGTTTCGGGGAGAACGGGCAAAAGCGGGACGCTATCGCCAATTTCGCCAATGTGATATTGATGTCGTGGGTCGGAATAAACTTAGTTTGCTCTATGATGCTCAAATTCCGGCAATTATTGCCGAAATTTTTACGGCGATTAATATTGGAGATTTTCTGATTCGCATCAACAATCGCAAAGTTCTCAGTGGATTTTTTGAGTCGATTGGTTTGGACGAGAGCAAAATTATGCCCTCTATCCGGATTGTAGATGCCGCCGAGAAAATTGGCGAAACAAAAGTGAAAAAAGCGCTCCTAGCTGAAGGGTTATCCGAGGAACAAGTTGAGCAGATTCTCACCTTCACCAAGATTCAGGGTTCGGTAGATGAGGTGTTGGCGCAATTAAACGCCATGCTTGAGGATAAACCCGATGCTCAGGTGTTGAAAACGGGCATCACTGAACTGGAAACGGTGATTACAGGGGTGCGGAATTTGGGGGTGAGCGATCGCGTATTTTGCATTGACCTCTCCATTGCCCGGGGATTAGATTATTATACGGGAACGGTGTATGAAACAACACTCGTTGGTCACGAAGCCTTGGGCAGTATTTGTTCCGGGGGACGCTATGAAGAACTCGTGGGCATGTTTGTTGGCGATAAAATGCCAGGCGTGGGCATTTCCATCGGCTTAACTCGATTGATGAGTCGGTTGATTCAAGCCGGGATTCTGGAGTCTTTCTCCTCCACACCCGCTCAAGTGATGGTAATTAACATGCAAAGCGACTTAATGCCCTTATATTTAGACGTATCTCAGAAACTGCGTCAGGCGGGAATTAGTACAATGACCAGTTTTGAAGAGCGTTCTGTGGGCAAACAGTTACAGCAAGCTGATAAACGGGGAATTCCCTTGTGTGTGATTATTGGCTCTGACGAAGCAGCTGCTCAAAAATGCGGTTTAAAAAACCTGAAAACCGGGGAGCAAATTGCCGTCAAGATAGAGCAACTCGCTGATGAGGTGAGCAAGCAACTAGCCTAAGACGCGCCATGGGGCATCTCTACAAAAGGGTAATTTTGTAGCATAAGTTACAGACAATTTGCTAATCATCCGAATTAGGTGCAATTACTAGATTCCTGTTGCTAGCGATCGCCCATTTCAGAAAAAGGAACAATGAACTACACTGCCACCAAAGCGTCTTGACAACGGTTATGGAATAAACTGACATGAACTTGGCTCAGAGCATTCCACGTTTGCTCACCAACCACGCCATCCACCACTAAGCCATGACGTTTTTGGAACGACCGCACAGCGCATTCTGTTTGTTCACCAAAATCACCATCAATGGGCGCGGCATAATCCTGAGTCAGATGTAGCACCCACTGTAACGGAATGACCATATCATGTCTGCTGCCTCGATTGAGTACAGGCATATTAACAGGAGCGCCCTGATAAAGAGCTTGCCATGTCAGATGATCGACAATACCATCGGCTTTAAGGAACATACTTTGCTGAAAATCCATCACAGCATCATGGACAGAGCGATCAAAATACCCCCCCATTGGACCGGTGTAAGTACCGCACTGAGCCAAAAGCTTTTGCAGTTCTAAAACCTCGGCTCCCACCGAACCCAGTTGCAGTATGGGTTTGCGAACTGACGATTTAGCGGTGAGTCTAACCTTTGATGTTGTTTCCGGATTGAAAAGCGCTTGCATAGTACAGTCCTCATAAGTTTGAGTGTATACAGTATTTTAAGGTACTGTTGATGATTGGCAACTTATCCTAGCGAACCCGATTAACCTTGTCATCATCCGATTGGGCAATTGGGTGCAAGAATGTAGTCTCTCTCAACTTAATCGTACAGTAAGTTCATCAGCAGGGAAATCACACAAAAGCGATCGCGCTTGAGTGGGACGGTTCAAGAGTGCGATCGCTTCATTAAATTTAACGAATTTTATCTGTGTAGCAGCGGTTAAGCTGTCACGCATTTAAATTGGGAATGGGTAGCGAGCAAGATCTCGCATTACAACGATTTTGCAGTTGTTGACATTAAGGTTTAAATACCGAACAGCTGACTCAAACAAAAACTCTACAACCGCTAAGTCAACTTAAGCCCTAGGGATTGCCAATCGCGGAACCAAACGAAACAAAGTCCACCTACATGGAAAGAGAGAAAAACCAAGGGTGTGGAAACCCGCGTAGGCGGGTTTCGTTTGTGTAGCTGCGGTTTTAACCGCCCAATTAACGGTTAAGTTGACTCTAGGCGAGGATAAAATCGCTACTGTTGAGGGTACTCGCTTGAATCCCCGTTAAGATAGCTAGGTCTGTATTGAAGACACTAATGCGAGTATCATTACCATCTTGAATCAGGTCGAGCTGTTGGAACGTGATCCCTAGACCACGAATGCCAATCCGGTCAATCTCCAGCTCAAAGTCGGTAATCGTGTGAACCGCACTAGGAATAAAACCCTCTGCAATCCAGAACTGCTCATCACCATTGCCACCTGTCATGGTGCTACCACCATAACCACCGAACAATAGATCATCGCCGTCGCCGCCTGAAAGTTGGTCATTGAAACCAGCAATCAGGATATCATCACCATCGCCGCCATCCAGACTGTTATTGCCCGAACCGAACGAGGCATTCAGAATATCATCGCCATCGCCACCCGACAATTGGTCATTGAAGCCAGCTAAGAGATTGTCATCACCTTTGCCACCATCTAGGCTGTTATTTCCTGTACCAACGGAAGCGTTAAGGATATCATCGCCGTCACCGCCCAACAGTTGGTCATTGGAGCCAGCGAAGAGGTTATCGTCACCTTTGCCACCATCAAGCAGATTATTTCCGCCACCATTAATGGCATTGAGGATATCTTCACCCTTACCGCCTAATAGGTGGTCATTGGAGCCAGCTAACAGAACATCGTCACCTTTGCCTCCATCAAGCAGGTTATTGCCGCCACCACTGGAAGCATCCAGGGTATCATGACCTTTGCCGCCAAACAACTGGTCGTTGAGGTTAGCTAACAGTTCGTCGTCGCCTTTTCCACCATCGAGCAGGTTATTTCCTGCACCATTGGATACATCCAAGTGATCATCGCCAGCTTCACCAAATAATTGGTCGTAGCTGTTGCCAATCAGGGTATCATCGCCTTTACCGCCGTAGAACTGATTACCACCAGCGCTCCCTGAACCATCCACCTCATCATCCCCAGCCTGGGCAAAAACGATGACTGGACTGTCAGTAATGGTGAAAACATCATCGCCACGGGTGCCAAAAATCGGAGTGGGAGCAATCTTTTGATTGCCAAAGTCGATGTTCGTGACTGTATCACCAGGACGTAGCACCACCCTTTGAGGTTGGGGAGTACCGGGCGCAGGCACAATACTGACAGCTAAGTCGTCGTGGACATAGCTCTGGTTGTACGCCACTTGTACCCCTTCAGAAGCATCAGCATTTTCGATGCCAATCGTGGCACTAGTTAAGGTGGCATTCATTTCATCGTATTGATAGAGAATGCTGCCATCTGAGTCTAGGATCGCCTGAAATGTCAGGGAACCTTGATTAAAGTAACGAGGAACATCTTGATACTGAACAATGAATTGATCCTCAACTTGATCGTGGTAGTAATAAACCGCACCTCCCCGACCGGGATTTAAATCATCCCAGAAGGGCGCAATGAAATCATTGGGTTGATTGGGATTGAGAATGGGATCGTTCGTGTAGTCTGTGCCATCAGAGCCAAAACCCAGGTATCCATTTGAGGAAATCTTGACCGTATTTTTATCTTCTCCGAAGAAAGAGAAATTGAAGGGTAAGTTAACTTGGGCGAAAGAGTCATCACTTAAACTGAGCCTTGTACCCAATCTTGAGATATCCACCCAGTTAAAAGTCGGACCACCAGGTTGGTCGCTGTCAGACCATTGGTAGTTAACCGAAGTTGGAGACGTGGCTTGCCAACCCGGTCGCAGCACCTCGGCAACGTTGTAGATACCGGGAGTCAGGTTAGTAAACGTATAATTGCCGTTAACATCGGTTGTTGTGGATGTTTCACCGGAATCGAGTTGACCGTTCTCGTTATCATCCAGATAGACTGTCCAACCTGCGATACCCGGTTCACCAGTATCTCGCTGCCCATTTCCGTTAAAATCATTCCACTTACTGCCGCTAATTTCTCCTGGCTGAGGTACTCCGACAAATACATTATCGATCGCCCAGTTATCTAAGCTACCGCCACTATGGTTGATTTGTCGCCAGCGGAAACTGGTGCTACTAGTTTGGGCTGCGGTGGGAACTGTTTCGATGAGTGTTGTCCAACTGGTGAAGTCTTCGGTGTCGTACAATCCCATGCGTGTCCAGCTAGTACCACCATTGATGGAATATTCCAGTACGACATCTTCCCCTGGATCAGCATTCTCACCACCATTGGAGCTATTGCCAAAGATTATGTCGAAGAAGACTGTACCACCACTAGAAACATCCACAAAGTTGGTGGTGGCAAAGCGAGAATTCCCGCCCGGAGAACCATTGTCAAACCATAGTGAGTTTCCATCACTACCAACAAAGTTGCTATTAGCTGTGCCGTTGGTGATGGTTGACCATTGGCTATTGTCAATGTCTGGGTCAAAGTCATCAACAACACTGTTGAGGATCGGTGGTCCGACAGTTACGTTGTCTATTGCCCAGTTATCGAAATTATTGCCACTGTGAGCGATTTGCCGCCAACGGAAGTTGGTGCTACTCGTCTGGGCGGCGGTGGGAATCGTCTCCGTTAGGGTTGTCCAACTGGTGAAGGCTTCGGTGTCGTACAATCCCATACGAGTCCAACTGCTGCCACTGTTTGTGGAGTATTCCAGCACCACGTCTTCCCCTGAATCGGCATTCTCGCCACCATTGAACCCATTGCCAAAGATCAGGTCAAAGGTAATCGTGCCGCCATTAGCGACATCTACCAGGTTGGTGATGGCAAAACGAGAGCTACCGCCAGGAGAACCGCCGTTGAACCATAGGGAGTTCCCATCACTGCCAACAAAATTACTATTGGCTGTACCGTTAGTGATATTAGACCATTGGCTATTATCAATGTCTGGGTCAAAGTCATCAAAGATTACGGGAAGCACTGGAAGAGGGGTAGAGCCAGTCAGGGCGCTGTAGGCATTGAGCCGCCCACCTGTAACAGTTATTCCTTGTAATGCTGGAATTGGGTCAACGGTTGCTAGGATACGATCCTTGACCTGTTGAGCCGTCAATGTAGGGTCGTCAGACCAAATCAAACTGGCAACGCCCGCTACGTGAGGGCTTGCCATGGACGTCCCACTCTTGAAGCCATACCGATTCCCAGGAATGGTGCTATAGACAGAAGAGCCTGGTGCGCCCAAATCTACAGATGTTGATCCGAAAT
>CAZNNK010000021.1:0-7460 GCA_964574085.1 uncultured Coleofasciculus sp. | reverse complement strand
ATCGTCGGTGGAGGCGACAGAAATGATGTTATTCAGGTTATAGCTGGCAGGGTAAGCTGGTCTTGTATCATTGTTGTTATTTTCATTCCCGGCTGCAGCAACAAACAATTGCCCTGCATTACCCGCCGCTGCGATCGCATCATACAACCCCTGGGAAAAGCCATAGCCACGCCAGCTATTGTTGGTCAGGTTAGCGCCCATCATCGTGGCATATTCTATCGCTTGAATCGCATCGAAGTAGGACCCCGAACCCGAAGATCCTAGGAACTTGAGCGCCATGATATCAGCCGACCAACTGACACCCGTCACACCGATACCATTGTTTCCTTCCGCAGCGATTGTTCCAGCTACGTGAGTGCCGTGACTGTTATCATCAAATGGGTCGTTATCATTATTAATAAAGTCCCAACCGTAGACATCATCAACGTAGCCGTTGTTATCATCATCAATCCCATTTCCGGCAATTTCTCCCGGATTCGTCCACATATTGTCATTGAGATCGGGATGGTTATAGTCCACCCCGGTATCAATGACCCCCACGACTACGTTGTTTCCGGTTTCAATATCCCAGGCTTCGGGAGCATCAATATCCGCGTCAGCCGTACCACCTGTCTGTCCGGTATTATTTAACCCCCAAAGTTGATTGAATTCGGGGTCATTGGGAACAGTGGTAGTGGTGGAAACGATATAGTTGGGTTCGATATATTCAACGGCAGGATCGTCCCCATAAAGCGCCATGGCTTCAGCGACGCTCATCCCTTGGATTTGCCAACGCTCAATTCCCAAGGTTTGAGTGGACTCTATTACCTGGACTCCCAGGCTAGTTTTGAGAGCGTTAATTTGATCAGTTGACGCAATCGATGGATTAAGTTTAGCAATCACCTCACCGGAGGCGTAATCTGTCCCTTCTACACCCATTGTGCTGGAGAGTTCTTGCACTAAAGCTTGGAATTCAGGTGACTCCATCTCTCGCTTGGGCGCAACGGCTACCTGATTCGTACTCTCGTCCTGATCAGTACTCTCATCTTCTACGTCTACTGAGCCATTGACTTCAATTTGGCTTTGGCTGTTGTCGGATTGATCGAACAAATCGTTAGTGGACATAGGTCTAACTCCTTCAACAAAATTTCTTAGAAAACCAGATCGAGTGGCTATTTCACTCCAGTCGATTCGCTGCAACTCGTGAACTTTCACTGAATTACTCTGGATTGAGCAGCGAATTTTACACGAATGAACGATCTTTTTGACAAAACTTTACAAAAACTGAATAGTCAGACACAGGATTTACTCCTTCACCCTCAATGAATGTAAGTCAAAACTGATTTAACGAAACACTGTATCTGGGAGGTTTCCGCTTTCGAGCGAAGTCCTCAAAAAATTAACCTGAATTTAACCTTACTGAGACAGCCGTAAGGTTAGACCATCGATATCTAGAAGAGGAGTATAGATGGTTCTTCGCCGTCAATCAAAATAATTAACAAAACTTATGAATATCCAACGAATCAACTGTCCCAGTAGACGTTGAAACCCTTACAGGACTTACGCCCAGTGTCTATATGTAGGGTTTGAATCTTCAAATTGTGTAAGTCCTACCCTAGTCATTTGCCTACATCCAGTCATTAACATAAAGTTTTGTAATAAAAACTGACCGATTGCGTAAAATCTTCCCCCTCAGCCAGAGTGATCAGGTGAATGGTTAAGCTATTGCGATTCGCAGAGTGATTCCGTCGCGTCAGATATCTGACATGGACACCAAGAATAACTCTGCTTTGTGGACAAAATAGTTAAAGAGGTCATCTGATGAACTTGTTACTCGGAATTGCTTTATTTTCCTCGGCTTCCTCTTGGCGATTATTGGCGGGTTTTGGACGCTAATTCTCGCATTCATGGATCACTGGGGTTGGGGATTGGCTTGTTTATTCATTCCCTTCGCCGGTTTAGTCTTTATTATCATGAAATGGAGTAATCAATCAGTCAGGCGTTCTTTCTTTCTACAGCTTGCCAGTTTACCGTTGACGGGATTAGGAATGCTTTTTGGCGGACTCTCTGCCTTTAACTTGATTTCCAATAGTACAATTCCCCTATCGGAGGATGACATTTTCGTAGAAATGCCAGAATCAGAGGTATCTATAGATACAGAACAAGAGTTATCTCCAATACAAACGCCCGCTAGTTCTCCTACTCCTGAGGTGGCTGCATCTCCATCTCCAACTCCCCCTGTATCTCCTACACCGAATACGGCTTCATCTCCTACTGCCAAACCCAACTATACTCAATATATGCGGATTGGTTATGCGGCTTTCGACCAGGGAGATTATCAGACGGCTTTAATTAATTTCAAAAGAGCCTTAAATGAAAGACCAGGAGATAGCTATGCGACAAAAGCGATTGAAAATACGGAAGCGATGATTAACCGCAACCGCTAGGGCTTTGATTCAGTCATTTAAGTCACCCTAATTAGCGAAAAAAATACTTCAATAGTTGAGTTTATTTTGATTATTATGAGTGTTGAAAATGAATGATTCTGGAAGAAACAAAATAATGGATACAGGGATTAATCGGACGTATTTAAATCTGGAGATTAATGGATGTCTAATATATCTCAAAAGACTGAGTTACTTAATTTACTTGTTGAGGTCAAACAAACTGTCCCAGGAAGTATAGAGCGAAGGCAAACCCTAACCAAACTCGTTGATCGAATCCTGCGATCGCGCCCAATATGCCGTCCACTCAAAGATCAACCCCTATCCAGTGCTTGTCAAGACATTTACCAAGCCGCACGCCAGCAACTTTTCCGTAGTCTGTATTTGGAGATTGACCGCTACAATCCTGACAATGAATCCCTCAGACAATGGGCAAATCTACGGATGCGGGAAGCCTTTCAAGACATACTCACTGACCATCGTCTGAAACAGCTAGCCCTAGAAGCCAAACAACAGTCAGCCCAGACACAGCAACGCCAATATCTCTTAACTGAACTGATTAATGCGATTCAACTCTCCCGGAGACTGATCCATCCCCAGCGAGGTGAACTGTCTCGTGATTTATATAACATAATTTATGATGATGCCGTCAATCGAACCTTACTTTATGTTTTCCAAAAAATTGACTTATATGACCCGGAACGAGGGAATGGGGTATTTATGAATTGGGTGAACTTTAGACTGGATAGAACCTTAAGAGACATTCGAGCCTCTTACCAAATGACCCAAGATAAGCCGATTCCTATCGAGGAAATAGATAATCTGGGAACAACTGAAGTGGTTCCCACGACATTTGAAATAATCATGCATTATGTAGAACGTGACCCCGATGAAATTTTTAAACGGGAATTGATTCAAAAAAATCCTAACGCCAGCTTCCAAGCTATATTTTTAGCCAAACGGATTCAAGGGAAAAGCTGGAAAGAGATTTCTCAAGAGTTGGGAATACCCGTAACCACTCTAAGTAGTTTCTATTGGCGCTGTATTCAACGGTTTGCTCCAAAAATTAGACAGTACGTCCAAGACTGTGCCTAAGTATAAACAGGATAAAAAGCCATGATTCACATTAATAAACCCGCCATGAATAAAGTTAAGCTAGGTTGGCAAGTCCATCAAAACGCCAAACAGTTTCGTCAACATCAATTCACTCCCTTTAATTTTGTCAACGCGCAGCAGGTTTATCTGAATACCTTAGCCGTGTATGCAGTTAACGACTACCTCAAGCGCCAAGGAATAGAGACAGACTTAACTGGAAGTGATAGCTGGGACCCATTAATGCAGTCTTTAGCCAATATTGCCGACTTAAAGGTTAAATGGCACGGTCGATGGGTAAAACTTGAGTGCCGTCCTGTGTTCTCGGATACAAACTTGGTTTACATTCCAGCGGAAGTTTGGGAAGATAGGATTGGTTATGTTGCCGTCGGAATGAATGAATCTCTCACCGAAGCAACGTTACTGGGTTTTACTCAAACTGTGACTACGGAGGAGTTATCCCTTAACCAGTTCCAATCTCTGGATGATTTGCTCAAATGTCTTCAACCCAAACGTGAACCTAAACCCCTGGTTCAGTTAAATCAATGGTTTGATAATATTGTGGCAGAGGGTTGGCAAACGGTGGAAGCGTTACTGGGTACACCAAAGGTTAGTCTTGCATTCAGAAGTGTCAATCCGGCGACGGTGAAGCGGGGGAAGATAATCCAACTGAAAGACCAAAGTCTAGCACTGATACTTGACCTGAATCAAGACAATGAACAAAATGTTCGCATCCGGGTTAAAGTTCGTTCCTTAGCGAGTAACACTCCTTTACCCGAAGGAATTAAGTTAATGGTACTGGATGAAACCGGAGAATCTTTTCTAGACACGCAAGCCGGAAACGCTGACCATTCTATTCAAACTAAACCCTTTCAGTTTATTGATCAACCTGAGGAACAATTTACCGTTAAAGTGGTGCTGGGTGAGGAGAGCGTAACGGAGGATTTTATAATTTAAACTGAGGAAAGCCAGAACATAACTATGGGTAAGGTCGTTAAACTTAATCTAGAACATGGGGATTTTAGCCAAGGGTTTCAGATTACCCTAGAAATTGGTGATGAGCGTTTTCCGCATCGTCAAATCCGGACAGGTGGTCATTTACCCGCTAATTTACAGGTTTCTGCCAACTATGATAATTGGAAAACAACCTATCGCCGCTTAGAAACAGCGTTCAGGCGTCCAGTTATTCTAGAGGAAGAAACCGAACTCCTCCCCCCTGTCTCTGCTGACGAATGCCAAGTCTTAT
This sequence comes from uncultured Coleofasciculus sp., assembly GCA_964574085.1. Taxonomy (GTDB): domain Bacteria; phylum Cyanobacteriota; class Cyanobacteriia; order Cyanobacteriales; family Coleofasciculaceae; genus Coleofasciculus. Next base: position 2,699 of record CAZNNK010000021.1, on the reverse strand, counting down.
TTGAAACCCTAAAAGGCAGTCTCAATCATTGGCTGAGTGCTGAGGAGTTTCGCCGTGTCAAAGAGCAATTACTCAGAGAGTTAGACGAAGAGGACGAAATTCGCGTCATTATCCGCACCAGTGAACATAATTTGCGGAAATTACCCTGGGATACGTGGGACTTTTTTGATGAGTTTCCCAATGCGGCTGTGGCGATTAGTCCGACAGAACATGATGTGGGAAATCCGGTTAAACCGAAAAATCAAGTTAGAATTTTGGCGATTTTAGGCAATAGCCAGGGAATTAATATTGCCAGAGACAGAGGGTTACTTGAAGGTTTACCCCAGGCTGATGTCCGCTTTCTGGTGGAACCGCAACGTCAAGAATTTGAAACCCTGTGGAGTGAAGAGTGGGATATTCTTTTCTTTGCGGGACATAGTTATAGCCAAGGAGATGGCGATTGCGGTTATATTTATATTAACCAAACTGAAAAGCTAGCCATTAGCGAGTTGAAAAATACCCTAAAACGAGCGATTAAGAAAGGGTTACAACTGGCGATTTTTAATTCCTGTGATGGTTTAGGATTAGCCAATGAGTTGCAGCGGCTGAATATCCCGCAAATGATTGTCATGCGGGAACCTGTACCGGATAAGTTTGCTCAGGAATTTTTGAGATATTTTCTGGAATCGTTTTCCAGTGGCAAATCGTTATATACTTCAGTCCGAGAAGCACGGGAAAAGCTACATGATCTATCGGATATTGAGAGAAGGTTTCCAGGTGCCAGTCTGTTACCCGTAATTTGCCAAAATCCCACGGTTTTACCCGTGAAGTGGGACGATTTTTTGGCAAAGAAAAAGCCTCAGGTTAAATCCGAATCAGGGGAGTCGGTTGAACCGCCAATTTTACCTGAAGATAAACAGACGTTACCCCAACCGATTTCTCCGGAACAGTCGGCGACTGAGGATAAAGCCCTCCAGGTTTCATCCTCAGGGAAAAAGCCAATCGGTAAACTAATAGGTATCGGAGTTTTGGGCGGCGCTATTTGTATCTCAGCCATCAGCGGTTGGTTATGGTGGAAAAGCCCTATCTGTTCATTGAACGATAATCGGATACCATTCATGATTAATATTCCCCAAGGACAACTGGTTAACTATGGGGGAAGTACAACGTGGGTGCCTCTTGCTCAACCCTTTCACGAACAGATCAAGACAGCCTTGCCCGATTTTCAACTCAATCCACCGAAGTATAGTGGTTCAGTGGAGGGAATTGAACAGGTATTGGGAGGCTATTTTGCCTTCAGTCTATCCTCTACCCATCTGCGAAAAAAAGATTTAGCCGAGGCGAGACAGCAAGGCTATGAACTGATTCAGGAACCAGTGGCAATTGACGCGATCGCCGTCGGGGTAAATCCGCAACTAAATGTTCCTAACCTAACCTTAACTCAGCTTAAAGATATTTATACCGGAAAAATTCGCAACTGGCAACAAGTAGGGGGGGCGGATGTGCCGATTACTCCCTACTCCCGCGAATCCGAAGGCGGAACGGTGCGATTTTTTACCGATGCGGTTTTAGCAGGACAACCGTTAAATAGCCAAATTGTCCAATTTGTTGATTCGACAACCACGGGAATCGGTAAAGTCACCAATGATCTAGGTGGGATTTACTACGCCTCAGCACCGGAAATTGTCTCTCAATGTGGAATTCGCCCTTTACCGTTGGGACTTCCAGGAAAGACGGCGATTGCTCCCTATCAGGGTGAGTTAGTTCCCCTGGAGTCTTGTCCCCAGCAGCGCAATCAGGTTAATTTAGCCGCTTTTAAAAGTGGAGAGTATCCTTTAACTCGCAACTTATTTGTGATTATTAAAGATTTTCCAGGTGAGAATAATGCCCAGGAACAAGCTGGGAGAGCGTATACTAATTTGATATTAACGGGTAAGGGTCAAGGGATGGTAAAAGAACCGGGATTTGTTCCGGTTGCTCAAGCTTGTCCGTCGCCCTAATCCAAGGGTGACTTCATCGGATTGGGTATTAATCGAGTACCCAATTTAGTTGTCTGTGTCAATCTGTGTCTCTTAGAATTTATTGTTCTAAAAAGTGCTATTCCATCTGTGTTATCTGTGTTTTTGTCAATAGTGAGCAATAATTTTTATTATAAGTTTAACAAAATACATGCGTCCAAGGGGAAGGTTGGGAGTAAGACGAAAACCGTCACTTATACAAAGTCTTACGAAGATTCAAGGGGTTTAGCTGTATCAAAATTATTTTTACCCATAAAACACCCACCATAGATAGTATACCTGACAACCGCACAAGTCTCTCACAATCGCCGCCACCCTTGAAAATTCGTAGATTTTTCCCAAAAAGGGGTGAAAAATGAGCAATTATGACGTTTTGTTGAGAACTGTACATGATTGAAAAATTTAAACTGTTCTGGGGGATAAGAATAGTTTAAATTATCAAAACTTGACAAGTTGAGCCGAAACGACATTGAGTCAAGGGAAGGAAATGTCAGTAGCGAAGGAAAAAGAGTCAAGTGGTATTTAGCTCACGGGGTGATAAGCTAGCTGAAGCTGTGAGCCATCCCGCTTTTAGACCATTTCTTCTCGTCACAGATAAGGTCAAAGATAGGGGTTTGTCTCTGGGGGATCAGCCCCCCAGACCCCCCGCTCACAAGGGTAGGTTTTTTAAGATTGAGGTTTAGGTAAGACAAGGTAGACAGG